>JAGQRU010000155.1 GCA_020425105.1 Paracoccaceae bacterium | reverse complement strand
CAGGCAGGTGGTCTTGCCCGACCCGGACGGGCCCAGCATGGTCAGAAACTCGCCCTTCGGCAGCGACAGGTTGAGGTCCTTCACCACCAGAGTTTCACCATCATAGCTTTTCTGAACGCGCTGAAACTCGACAAAGGCCGCGGTGTCTTGGTCTAGTGCCATCGATGGTCCCCTGCATTTCTTGGGCGCGAAGCGTCGCACCGAATGGTGCGATCAAAGCGCCGACACGACATGCATGCAACACCCGAGCGACTCTTCTGGGCCAAAAACGCCCAAATCGGGGGCGATGACCGGCGGTTAGGCAATATGCTCGCGCCGATACCCCCTATGCGCGTGCCGGGGCTTTCGCGGCGCGAATCGTGACCCTGCGGCAGTGCTGTTTTAGGCGCCGACGGCGCCAAACGTCGCGGGACGGCGCCCCTCGAGGCGGTAGCCGTCGCGCTGGATTGTACGCCTCGCGGACGCTGTGCTGCGCGATCTAGGCCAGTGTCACCCGCGCGCCACCGGCCAGCATCGGGCCATCGGCGCGGTCGAAGCGCAGATGCGCCAGCGCATGTCCGTTGGCCTGCGTGAAAAGGGTGCCCGCCGGTTTGCCGTCGGCGGTGATTTCACTGCCGACCGGAGCGGCGCCGTCAATCGCGACCCGCACCAGACCTTTGCGCAGCTCGGTCTTGTGCTTCATGCGGGCCGTGACTTCCTGACCCACATAGCAGCCCTTGCGAAAATCCACCCCGTGCAGGCGCTCAAACCCGGCTTCCAGAATATACGTGTCGTCGGGGATCAGTTCGATCCCGCTTTCGGGGACGGTATGGGCGACGCGCAGGGCATCCCAGTCCGCCGGATCGATCCCGGGGCCGGGCGTCGCGCGGTAGGCGCGCCAGCCAAGCGCCGGGTGGCGCGGGTCGGTGTGGGCATCGGACGGCATGTCGTCCAGCCCCTGCCAGACCTGCAGATCCGTCGGCAAAATCGCCACATCGGCGCGCAGCTTGTACATGGTCAGCCGTTTGATCAAGGCGGGCGCCAGAAGGTCGGCCACATCCAGCAAGACCCCGCCATCGTGGCGCAGCAGAAAGAAATCGGCCAGGTATTTGCCCTGCGGGCTGAGCAGCGCGGCATAGACCAGGCCCTGGTCGAGCCGCGCCATGTCATTGCTGACCAGACCTTGCAGAAAGGGCTCGGCCTCGGTTCCGGTGATGTCGAAAATCTGGCGCGCGGATGTCATCGGCTTTCCCCTGTGCTGCCGCCCGTCATATAGGAGGTGGCGAGGCAGGTGAAAGGGGAAGCGATGCGTGCGCCCATATCGGTGGTGGTCCCAAGCTTGAACGCGGGTCCGGGCTTTGCCGCGATGCTGGCCGCGCTGACCCCGGGATTGTCCGAAGGTCTGCTGCGCGAACTGGTGGTGTCGGACGGCGGATCGACCGACGACACGCTGGCCATCGCCGAAGCGGCGGGCGCCCGTGTCATCCGCGGGGCGCGCGGGCGGGGCGGGCAACTGCGCCGCGGCGTGGCGGCCGCGGAGGGGGCGTGGCTGCTGGTGCTGCATGCGGACACGCAGCTGGCGCCCGACTGGCCCGAGGCCGTGCGCGCGCATCTGACGGCGCATCCCGACCGGGCGGGGTATTTCTGGCTGCGGTTTCGCGCCAGCGGGCTGGCGCCGCGCATGGTGGCGGGCGGGGCCAATCTGCGGTCGCGCTTCTTCGGGCTGCCTTATGGCGATCAGGGGCTGCTGATCCCCCGGGCCTTGTATGACAGCGCGGGCGGTTATCCGGACATCCCGCTGATGGAGGATGCGGCACTGGCCCGCGCGCTGAAGGGGCGGCTGGTTCCGTTGGCCGCCGTCGCCACCACCAGCGCCGCGCGCTATCGCAACCGGGGCTGGGCGCGGCAGACGGCCGCCAATCTGTGGCGCCTGCTGCGCTGGCGTCTGGGGGCATCGCCCGACCAACTGGCGCGGGACTATGCGCCCCCGGACGGGGCGGAGCCGGCTTCCAGGCCCGAACCCTAGGACCGGCTGGCCTGCCAGCTTTCGGTCAGGGCTTCATGGTCGTAGCGCGTGGTCAGCCAGTCTTCCAGACCGATCGGCCGGTCGGCGTTGTCGGCCTCGTACACGTCGAACACATGGTCGAGAATGCCGGTGTCGGTGGTGGACAGGTGCAGGTATTTCCAATGCAGCTGCCGCCGGGCCTCGGCCACCGGCCGCCCGGCGATCACCGCCAGATACAGCGCCGACGCAAACCCGGCGCGATCCGACCCCGATTTGCAATGCAGCACGAACGGCTTTTCGGCCCGGCGCATCAGCGCGAGCAGGTCGAGGATCTGGTCGCGCGGCACCAGCTTGCGGGCGCTGAGCGTGATGCTGTGCAGCGTCAGCCCCAACGCATCGCAGGCCTCTTTTTCAAACAGATACGGGCTTTGCCGGGCTTCGCCGCGCAGGTTGATGACGCTGCGGATGCCGCGCTTCTTATAGATCTCAAGCCGCCGGGGCGACGGCTGGTTCGACCGCCAGACCCCCGGCGCGATTTCTTCCAGGTTCCACCAGAGAATGCGCAGGAAGGCATGGTCCAGCATCTGGAAATGCCACCACGCCCGGCGCCGCGCCTTGGGGGTCGAGATGTCGCGCCCATAGAGATCGCGCAACCTGCGTTCGACCCTCTGGAAACGGTGTTTCAGACTGTTCAGCATCGGGTCAGGCTTCATTGTTACGCAAATTGGGTGCTTGCCGCGAAGGCATGCGGCGCGGGAGCGCGGCGCTGCCGGTTGCGGGTTTGACCCGGTCGGACCGTCGGCTTACCTGTTTTCGCAAGCGATTGAAAGGTTCCGAAATGTCCCTGTCCCAAGGCCGGCCTTATCTGGCGATCCCGGGTCCGTCGGTTGTGCCTGACCGCGTGTTGCAGGCCATGCACCGCCCCGCTCCGAATATTTATACCGGCGCGCTGGTCGATATGGTCGACACGCTGTTGCCCGATCTGAAGACCATCGCCGGCACGGGCGGTGAGGCCGCGATCTATATCGCCAACGGGCATGGGGTCTGGGAAGCGTCGCTGGCCAATGTGCTCAGCCCCGGCGATCGGGTGCTGGTGCTGAACACCGGCAATTTCGGGCGCGGCTGGGGCGAGGTCGCCGCCGGGCTGGGCGCCGAGGTGCAGCAGATCGATTTCGACCTGTCGGGCCCCGTCGATCCGGCGCGGGTGGAAAGCGCCCTGCGGGACGATAAGGACAGGAAAATCAAGGCGGTGCTGGTGGTCCATGTGGATACGGCGACGGGCGTGCGGAACGACATTGCGACCCTGCGCGCGGCGATGGACGCGGCGGGGCATCCGGCGCTGCTGATGGTCGACTGCATCGCCTCGCTTGCCTGCGACCGGTTCGCGATGGACGACTGGGGCGTCGACGTGATGGTCGCGGGCAGCCAGAAGGGGCTGATGACGCCGCCGGGGATCGGTTTCGTCTTTTTCAACGACAAGGCCAAGGCGGCGCGCGCGGGGGCCGGGTGTGTCACCCGGTATTGGGACTGGGCGCCGCGCGTCGCGCCGGAGCAGTTTTATCAGCGATTCTATGGCACTGCGCCGACGCATCACCTGTATGGGTTGCGCGAGGCGCTGACCATGATCCTGCGCGAAGAGGGGCTAAGCCACGTTCTGGCCCGTCATGCGACGCTGGCCCGGGCGATCTGGGCGGCGTTCGACACCTGGGGACAGGCGGGCGGGGTGGAGGTGTTTCTGCCCGATCCGGCCCATCGCAGCCATGCGGTGACGGCGTTCCGCACCGGCGTTCCGGCGGACGGGACGCGGCTGCGCGACTGGATGGAGCGCGAGGCCGGGGTAACGCTGGGCATCGGGCTGGGTCTGGCGGCGCCGCAAAGCCCGGAATGGCACCGCTATTTCCGCATCGGCCATATGGGGCATGTGAATGCGCATATGGTGTTGGGGGTGCTGGCCTGCGTGCAGGCGGGGCTGGTGGCGCTTGAGATCCCGCATGCCCCGGGCGGGTTGGACGCGGCGGCGCAGGTCTGCGCCGGGGCGCGCTAAGCCCCTGTCAGCGCATGAATTTCATGCGGGCTTCGCGGGCGATGGCGTGCTTCATCTGCAGATCGGCAACGCGGGCCATGGCGGCCTTGCGATCCTCGGGCGCGGCCCGGTCGAGATCCTGAAGCGCGGCGTCGAGCGCTTTTTTCAGGCGCACCTCTTCGGGCAGGGCGCCGGCTTCGGCCATGATGCGGTGACCCACGGCGGTTCCGGCGTCGATCAGGGCGTCGCCGGGGCGGTCGGGCAGGGGCCGACCTTCGCCGGCCAGACCGGTCAGCTGGCCTTCGGCTTCGGCCTTGCGGATGCGGGATTCAATCAGGGTGGAAAGGGCGCGGATCATGACCGGAAGATAGTCATGATCCGCCTTGTTTCAAAGGGCTAAGCCAGTTCGGCGAGCCGGGCGACGGCGGCCTTGACGCGGGTCTCTTCGTCTTCCTTCTGGGTCACGAGTTCGCGGGTTTCGATCACCACTTCCTCGGGGGCGCTTTCGACGAATTTGGGGTTCTTCAGACGGCCGCGCAGGCCGCCCAGATCCTTGGCCAGTTTGGCCAGCGTCTTTTCCAGCCGCGCCTGTTCTTCGGCCACGTCGATCACGTCCGCCAGCGGCAGGGCGAAGGTGCCGCCTTCGACCGCGACGGTGATGCAGCCCTTGGGCAAGCTGCTGACTTCGGTGAGCTTTTCGATCCGCGCCAGCCGCTGGATCAGGGCCGCGTTGCGGGCGAAGGCGGCGGTTCCGGCGTCGTCCAGATCAAGCTGCAGAAGTTCCAGCTTCAGGCCCACCGGCACGTGCATCTGGGCGCGGACAGACCGGATTTCCTCGATCAGCGAGATCACCCAGTTCATTTCGCGATCTGCGGATTTATCAAGAAAATCAGAGGGTTTGTACGCAGGCCAGTCGGTCAGGGCGAGCATCTTTTCGCGCCGGGCGGTCAGGCCCCACAGCTCTTCGGTGATGAAGGGCATGATCGGGTGCA
>JAGQRU010000154.1 GCA_020425105.1 Paracoccaceae bacterium | reverse complement strand
CGCCGGCCCCTCGATGGGGCCGCGCGGGCGCTCTTGTGTCTGTTGGGGCTTTTTCGCGCGCCGTCCCGGACGTCTCTGCCTGAACGGAGGCCCTGAAACAACAAACCCCCGGGCAGGGCCTCGGGGGTCGTCATGGCGACAATGCCGCCGGTTCGCAGTCGAAAGGCTTAGAGCAACCCTTCGCGCTGAGCTTTTTTGCGCGCGAGTTTGCGGGCACGGCGAATGGCCTCGGCCTTCTCGCGTGCTTTCTTCTCAGACGGTTTTTCGAAATGCTGCTTGAGCTNNGCTTCATTTCCCGAAACACGCCTTCACGCTGAAGTTTCTTCTTCAGAGCGCGGAGAGCCTGATCGACATTGTTGTCGCGAACGCTGACCTGCATACTGGTGTCACCACCTTCCTAAGTTAAAGTTGCATTGAACGCAGGAAGTGGCCCTATAGCAAAGCGATCCTATCTTGTCCAGAAGCGCAATTGATCCCGAGGCCCAGATGACCCAGACCCCGCAAACCCCGCAGGCGGTGAAGGCACGCCTGCTGGCGGCCATCGAACCGCATGTTCCGTTCGACGGCTGGACAGAGGCCGCCTTTCGCCTCGCGGTGTCCGAAAGCGGGGTCGATCCGGCGGTTGCAAAGGGGCTTTGTCCGCGCGGCGCCGTCGATCTGGCGGTGGCCTTTCACGAAGCCGGCGATGCCGCCATGGTGCGGCGCATTCAGACCGAAGACCTGTCGGGCCTGAAGTTTCGCGACAAGGTCGCGGCGGCGGTGCGGTTCCGGCTGGAAGCCGTGACCGACCGGGAACTGGTGCGCCGGGGCAGCACGCTGTTCGCGCTGCCCGCCTATGCGCCGGACGGGGCGAAGCTGATCTGGGGCACCGCCGATGCGATCTGGACCGCGCTTGGCGATACCTCCGAAGACATCAACTGGTATACCAAGCGCGCGTCGCTGTCGGCGGTGTATTCCTCCACGGTGCTCTATTGGCTGGGCGACGACAGTCCCGATCACGCCCGGACCTGGGGGTTTCTGGACCGGCGCATCGACGGGGTGATGCAGTTTGAAAAGTTCAAGGCGAAGGTGCGGGGCAATGCCTTGCTGAAGCCTTTCCTCGCCGGTCCCGACTGGGCGCTAAGCTGGGTCAAGGCGCCGCGGCGGTCGCCGCCGTCGGATCTGCCCGGCACCCTGTCCGAGCCGGAATAGCCCCTCACGCCCCAGCCCCCTGTCTGTCACACCAATCGGCCCCGCGCGTTGCGGCGCCCGGAGGATCTGCCCGATGACCCTGCCCGACACCATGCACGCCGTGGAAATTTCCGAACCCGGCGGACCGGAGGTTCTGCGCCCGGCCACCCGGCCTGTGCCGCGGCCGGGACCCGGACAGATCCTTATCCGCGTGGCCTGGGCCGGGGTGAACCGGCCGGATGCGCTGCAGCGGGCCGGTGCCTACAAGGCGCCGCCGGAGGCTTCGGACCTGCCGGGGCTGGAGGCCGCGGGCACGGTGGCGGCGGTGGGTGACGGAGTCACGCGCTGGAAGACGGGCGATGCGGTCTGCGCGCTGCTGCCGGGCGGCGGTTATGCGGAATATGTGGCAACGCCCGCGGCCCATGCCCTGCCGGTTCCCAAGGGCATGCCGCTGGACCGCGCGGCCTGCCTGCCCGAAACCTTCTTCACCGTCTGGTCCAACGTCTTCATGCGCGGGGCCTTGCAGCAGGGCGAAACCTTTCTGGTCCATGGCGGGTCTTCGGGCATCGGCACCACCGCGATACAGTTGGCCGAGGCCTTCGGCGCCCGGGTCTTCACCACCGCCGGGTCGGCCGAAAAATGCCGGACGTGCGAGGATCTGGGCGCCGCGCGGGCGATCAACTACCGCGAGGAGGATTTTGTGGACATCCTGCGCGAGGCCGGCGGCGCCGATGTGATCCTCGACATGGTGGGCGGGTCCTACATCCCCCGCAACATCAAGGCGCTGCGCAGCGAAGGCCGCCTGGTCCAGATCGCTTTCCTGGAAAGCCCGAAGGTGGAGCTGAATTTCGCCCAGGTGATGCTGCGCCGGCTGACCATCACCGGATCGACCCTGCGCCCGCAAAGCGACGCGGCCAAGGCCGCCATTGCCGAAGCGCTGGAGGCGCGGGTCTGGCCGCTTCTGACATCGGGGCGCATCGGGCCTGTCATGGACAGCGCCTTTGCGCTGAAAGACGCGGCGCAGGCTCATGCCCGGATGGAAAGCAGCGCGCATATCGGCAAGATCGTCCTGCGCGTCGCGGGCTAGCCGGACCGCAGCACCACCTCAGATTGACGCTAGGAAAACGCCGCAGTCGTGTTAACCTTCCTTAACATGGAGGGGCATGATGGCGGAACTCCCGCAGACGCGGCCTGTAGCGGACATCTTCGCGGGGGCGGGGATGGGGTTGCTGCTGGGCACGGTGGTCGGGCTGACCACGACCCCGGTGGTCGCTGGGATCGTCGGTGCGCTGACTTCGCTGCTGGCGGTGTTTCTGGGGCTCGACGGAAGCGGATCCGCCGAAGGCCGGGCCATCCGCATCAATGCGCTGCGCATCGGCAGTCTGGGTCTGGCAGCGGTCGCGGGGTTCGGGCTGGGGCTTTATATCCGCATCAACAATCCTCTGGCTGAACCCCCGGGGGTGCAGATGGCACGCTGGTCCGAGGCCTTCCCCGACGACCCGACCCTGGCCAAACAGATGATGGTGTTCGAACGCACCGGGATCGAACCCGGCGCGCTGATTTTCGGCAAGGATGCCCCCGCAGAGCCTGTCGCGGCGACGGTCAACGCCACCGTCGCGGCGGCGAAATCTTCGATCCTGTATTCGACACTGTCGGAGTTCGATGCCTGTCACCGGCTCAACCCCGAGCGGCTGAACAACACCGAACAGACGCTGGCCAATTACGCCCGCGCCAATGCCCCCGACAGCTTGCCGAAGATCAAGGTGAGCATCGAGGCCCTGCCGCCCGGCGAACAGGCGGCGGCGCTGGCCGTGGCGCATGACATCCTGTGCATCCTGCAAGAGGGGGAAGGGAAATGATCCGGTTGATCGCGCAAACGGGGCGCCGGGTTGCGCTGGTCGCGGCCATGATCCTTGGGGCCGCCGGTGCTGCGGGCGCGTCGGACCGCGACAGCGCCTTGTCGGTGGTGCAGGTGCGCTGCACCCTGGCCAGCGGCGAAATGAAGGCCACGGGCTTCGTGTGGCCCAAGGCCGGGCAGATCGTCACCGCCCTGCATGCGGTGGCGGGCTGCGCCGAAATCGTGGTCTATTCCGAAGTGACTCCGGCCGAAACCGTCGCCACAGATCTGATCAGCGTGGATCTGGAAGCCGATCTGGCGCTCTTGCAGCTGAAGGACGATATGGGCCTGCCGCCGGTGCCTTATGCGACGGAGCCGCCCGACACACGCGGCAATTTCGTGGCCTGGGGGTATCCGCACGCCGCCGAGGAAATGATCGACCTGAAAGTGCAGTTCGGCGGCGGCCTGAAGGGCGGGGTTACGACCATCGGCAGCGCTTTTGCGTCGCGCGAGTTGAACGAGCTGTTCCGCAGTCAGGATTATCCGGGCCGCGACACGAAGATCCTGCGGGTGACCACGACGATTCAGCCGGGCCATTCCGGCGCGCCGATCTTCGATGAAAACGGCGGCGTGGTTGCGATTGCCGATGGCGGGCTGCTGGGCGGCTGGCGGACCATCAACTGGTCGATCCCGGCCTATGTCTATCTGCCCGGCCTGCCTGCCTCGACCGACCCGATCCCGAAAGAGGCGTCAAGCTGGGCCGGGCTTTACAGTGCCGTGACGCCGCGCGCGGACCGCCACAATGCGCCGGCGGGCGTCGCGGGTCAGGCCGCACCGGACGACGGTTCCGTCCGGCAGCCCGCCAACACGTCGGACGGTGACTCCGATCTGCAGATCGTGCGGCAGATCACGCTGGGGCAGGCGCTCGACTACATGCGCTCACAGAACGAAACCGACCCGTTCATCGAAGAGGTGGAAGCGGCGCTTTGGGACTGGCGCCTGCTCGACGACGTGGTGTTCGATGTTTACGAAGACCGGCTGAGCGGCGCCACCGTGGCGGTGCCGTCCTGGATGCCCCTTTACTGGGATGACGAGACCGGGATCGCCTATGCGGTCAACGACTCCGGCAGCGCCCATATGGAAATCGCCGTGTTCGTGGGCGAGGATTTCTATGACACCGTGGCGATGGCGAACGACTACGGGTTCGAGATCAGCGGCTGGGCCGACTGGTATGATAACGACGCGCCCGGCGGCATCTCTGACGATGCGATCTATGCCGAGGATCAATTCGTGGCCTATGCGGATTTCCACCATGGCGACGACAAGGAAACCGGGCTCTACAGCACGCTGATGCGGATGTTCACCGTTTCCGAGGACGTGTTCCTGGGCTCCAGCGTCTATATCATCGGCGACCCCGAAGATCGTTCGGATGCGGAGCGGCTGGAAGAACTGATGATGATGATCAGCGGCGAATACCTGACCGAATTCGCGGTGTTCTGACCGTCGCGTCACGCACGGTCCCGTCACTCCGCATGGGTCAAGGCCAGGAACACGTCCTCCAGATCCGGTTCTTCGGTGGCCACGTCGCGCAAGGTGATGCCCGCGTTGCGGACATGGTCGAGGATCGCACCCGGAGACGTTTCCGACCGGTGATAGGCGAAGGCAAGAGCGCCGCCGGGCCGGGTCGAGGCCGTGACGCCGGGCATGTCGGGCAGCGCGCCGGACAGCGGTTCCTCGGGCGTGATCACCAGCGTCTTGGCGTCCAGACGCGCCAGCAGGTTTTCGGTGCTATCGCGGATGACCAGTTCACCATGGTTGATGATGGCGATCTCGTCGCACATCTCTTCGGCCTCTTCGAGGTAATGCGTCGTCAGGATGATCGTCATCCCCCGGTCACGGTTCAGCTTGCGCACGTTGTGCCACAGCATCTGGCGCAGTTCGATGTCGACGCCCGCCGTCGGTTCGTCCAGCACCAGCACATTGGGCGCGTGCACCAGCGCCTTGCCCAGCAAAAGCCGCCGCCGCATCCCGCCGGACAGGGTTCGCGCATAGGCATGTGCCTTGTCGGTCAATCCCACCATCTCGAGGATTTCGTCGGAACGGCGTTGCGCCTTTGGCACGCCGTAAAGCCCCGCCTGCACTTCCAGCGCCTCGCGCGGGGTGAAGAACGGATCGAGGTTCAGTTCCTGCGGCATCACCCCGATAGAGGCCCGCGACTGGCGCGGATTGACGTCCTGATCCCAGCCCCAGATCGTCACCTTGCCCGCCGTCTTGGTCACCAGCCCAGCCAGAATGTTGATCAGCGTCGATTTCCCGGCCCCGTTCGGCCCCAGCAAACCAAAGACGGATCCCCGAGGGACGGTCAGGTCGACCCCTTTCAGGGCTTCCTTGCCGCCCTTGTAGGTCTTTTTCAGGCCTTCGATGCGAATGGCGTCCTGTGTCATTGCGGTCTCTTGCTCCCTCAGCCTTGTCCGCTTAAACCGCACCTAGTGGAAAACGCCAGCGAAGGGAACGCACCTGATGACGACGCAAGTGCCCGAAACCAAGATCGTGGACAGCTATCGCATCTCTTGTGACGGGGGTGAGGGGGCACTGGGCCATCCGCGCGTCTGGTTGCAGATCCCGCACGAACACGGCTGGGTCGAATGCCCCTATTGCGACGCACGCTACATCCACCGCGAACACGCGGACAACTCCGGGGCGTGAGCCTCGGACGCGCAAGTGCAGCCACGATTGCGCTTGGCGTTCTGGTCGCCATCACCCTGCTGGGATCGCTGCTCGGCTTCGCCGAACGCCAGCTGGGCCGCCTTTACGCGCGGCCAAGACCGGTCAGCTGATCGGGATCGGTGCGGGTCCGCAGGGCAGGACAGGTGTGTCGTCATCCGGACCAGTCAGGAATTGCAGCACCTTTTCCCCCGACCAGACCGTGATCTCGCGTCCCAGACTGTCCGACCCACTGCCGATCACCGTGCCGGTTTCGTTGTCGAGCGTGTGGTAAAGCACATTGGCTTCGACCCCGTTTTCGCAAATCAGGTTGGCCCGACCGGGTGTTTGCGGCCCGCCAGCGACCCAGTTCCCCTGACAGGCGGTGCCATCGTCCAGGAACCCGATGACGATCCCGGTGTCCCAGCCATGCGCCTGTCCGTCGAAATAGACGCCTTCGTTCCCAAGGCAGGCCAGCGCACGCACACAATTGCCCTTGTCGTAGGGAATGTTCGCGCAGGCGGGGAGGGTCGCCTTCGGATCGACCTTTGGGGTCAGGCCGTCAAGTTGAAGTGTCTCGCTCGCAAGCACCGACGAAGCAGTCCAAACCAATGTCAGGGCAACAGCAAACACACGCATCACGCACCTCCAACCTCTTGCAAAGTCGAAACTAATCCCGGCGCTGCCCATGTCCAGCCGAATCCACGCGGCTCTACGCAGGGTTTGCACGAATAAACACAGGCTGTTCGCACAGGCAGACTCCCTCCAGCGGGGCAAGAGCCCTACATTCCTGCCAACCGACAGGAGATCACCCATGACATTCCGACCGATCAAGTCCACCTCCCGCGCGCAACCGACCATGGAAGGCGCGGGGGTTCACCTGCACCGCGTCTTCGGCTTCGGCGATCCGTCCGAAAGCGACCCGTTCCTGCTGCTTGACGATTTCCGCAATGACATCCCTCAGCATTACGAAAAGGGCTTCCCCTGGCACCCCCATCGCGGGATCGAGACCATCACCTATGTGCTCGACGGCATGGTCGAACACGGCGACTCGCTGGGCAACAAGGGCATACTCGGGCCGGGATCGGTGCAGTGGATGACCG
>JAGQRU010000153.1 GCA_020425105.1 Paracoccaceae bacterium | reverse complement strand
AACCCGGCGGCGAAGGCATCGCCCGCGCCAGTGCTGTCCACGACCTTCGCCACAGGCGCCGCGGCGATTTCGACCACCGGGCCGCCATCGCTCAGCAGCGCGCCGTGTTCGCCCCGGGTCAGGGCCACGATGCTGACATGGTCCATGGCCCAGTGCAGCGCGCTGAGCGGGTCTTCCGCCTTCGACAGCGCCGCCAGTTCCAACTCGTTGCCGATCAGGATGTCGCAGGCCCCTTCGATCAGGGCCAGCATCGCGCTGCGCTGCCGGTCGACACAGGACGGATCCGACGGCGTCAGCGCCACCTTTGCGCCCACGCCGCGCGCCAGTTCCACCGCATGCGCGATATTCGCGGCACCTTCGGGCACGTCGAAATGATAGCCCTCGATCAGCAGGATTTCCGTTTCCGGCGGCAGCGCATCGGGCAGCGCGCCGGGTACCAGCCGCTCGCAGGCCCCCAGATGGGTCGACATGGTCCGCTCGCCATCCGGCGTCACCATGACCACGCAATGCCCGGTCGCCGAACCATCGGTCAGCGACGCCACCGGAACCTCGATCCCCAGCGCGGCCATATCGGCGCGAAACACCGCGCCCATATCGTCATCCGCGACCTGGCCCAGGAACGTGCCCTTCAGGCCCAGATCGCCCAGATGCGCGATGGTATTGGCCACAGACCCGCCGGACTGCTGAACGCCGGGGCCGATTTCGGCGTAAAGCTTCAGCGCCGTCCCAGCATCGACCAGATGCATCTCGCCCGCGGTCAGACCGTGGCGGGCCGGACCGTCCGGGTCGATCGAGGCCAGAACATCAACGAGCGGGTTTCCAATTCCGGCCACCTGGGGCGCGCGGTTGGTCATTGGGGGTGACTCCTGTCTTTGCTTCCGGGCGTCCTAGCGCGATGCCGGGCGCTTGTCACATGCAAACCCGTCGCAAGGGTTTACGGCGCGCGCCCGCGCAGCCGCGCTGCCAAAGGCATCACCGCCCGCGTCACCACCGGCACAAGAAGCAATCCCAGTGCGAACCCCGCCAGCACCGACAGCAGCGCCGAGACGGTCCAGCTGACCGCCCCTTCCAGCGCGCCGCCCACCGCATGCCCCGCCGCATGGGCCAGGTCATGCACCAGATGCGCCGGCGCGGCGAAGCCCAGAACCTCGGCCCCATGCAGGACAATCCCGCCGCCGACCCACAGCATCGCCACGGTCCCCACCGCCGCCAGCGCTTTCAGAAGCCCGGGCATGACCTGCACGATGCCGCGTCCCAGAGCCCGCACGACCCCCGTCCGCGCATGCGTGGCCAGCGCCACCCCGGCGTCATCCGCCTTCACGATCAGCGCCACGGCGCCATAGACCAGCAGAGTGATCCCCACCCCCACCAGCGCCAGCACCAGCGCCTGCTGAGGCACGCTCGCGTCCGGCACTGCCGACAGGGTGATGGCCATGATTTCGGCAGACAGGATGAAGTCGGTCTTGATCGCGCTCGCTACCCGCTGTTTTTCCAGCGCCTCGGGCGTCGTGGCGGGGTCGCCGCCGTCGGCATGATGGGCCGGCGCATGCGGATGCACGATCTCAAGCACCTTTTCGGCCCCTTCGAAGCACAGAAACAACCCGCCCAGCATCAACAAGGGCGTGATCGCCCAGGGCGCAAGAAAGCTCAGCGCCAAGGCACCGGGCAGCAGGATCAGCAGCTTGTTGCGCAGGCTGCCCTTGGTGATCTGATAGATGATCGGAAGCTCGCGTTCCGCCTTGAACCCGACCACATAGCGGGGCGTCACGGCGGCGTCATCGATCACCACCCCGGCGGATTTTGCCCCCGCCTTGGCCGCCAGCGCCGCAGTGTCGTCGACCGACGCGGCAGCCACTTTGGCAATGGCCGCGACATCGTCCAGCAGCGCGAGAAGACCAGAACTCATCAGAAGACCCCCAAACTCAAATTCGTCACGTCCCTATACCGCGTGCGCGGCGGCGCATCACCCCGCTTCTGCGCAGGTACTGCACCCGGTGGACGACCTGGACATGGTCATTCCGGCTCGTGACTTCAAATCCCCGTCAGAGCCGCACGCGCCCCAAACATCCGATCAGAAGGCTGAAATGAAAGACGCGGGCGTTTGCCGCCCGCGCCAACAAGAAAAAGGCCGGGCGAATGGCCCGGCCTTTGAAATCAGTAGCGGTAATGTTCGGGCTTGTACGGCCCTTCCGGCGCCACCCCGATATAGGAGGCCTGATCGGGCGTCAGTTCGGTCAGCTTGACGCCGATGCGGGCCAGATGCAGCCGCGCGACCTTTTCATCCAGATGCTTGGGCAGGATATAGACGTCATTCTGATAGTCGTCGCCCTTGGTCCAAAGCTCGATCTGCGCCAGAACCTGGTTGGTGAAGGACGC
>JAGQRU010000152.1 GCA_020425105.1 Paracoccaceae bacterium | reverse complement strand
CGCATCCTGATCGAGATGCTGGCCGTCACCCTGTCGAAAAAAGCCCGCGCCCGCGCCGTTCAGCTTCCCGCATGGAACGAAGCGCTTGGCCTGCCGCGCCCGTGGGATCAGCAATGGTCCCTGCGCATGCAGCAGATCATGGCGTATGAAACCGATCTGCTGGAATTCGACGACCTCTTCGACGGCAACCCGGCGGTGGACAGCAAGGTCGAGGCGCTGAAAGAAGGCGCGCGGGCGGAGCTCGCCAATCTCGACAGCATGGGCGGCGCTGTGTCCGCGATCGAATACATGAAGGCGCAACTGGTGAATTCGAATGCCGATCGCCTCGTCGGGATCGAAAAGGGCGAGACCGTGGTCGTCGGTGTCAACAAATGGACCCAAGGCGAACCGTCGCCGCTGGTGGACGAAGAAGGCGGCATCATGGTCGTCGACCCGGCCGTGGAAGCCGAACAGATCGGCCGCCTGAACGAATGGCGCGGCCAGCGCGACGCCATCGCGGTCAAGGCCGCCCTGGCGGCGTTGCGCGCTGCCGCAACCGATGGCACCAACATCATGGAACCGTCGATCGCCGCGGCAAAGGCCGGGGTGACCACCGGCGAATGGGCCGAAACCATGCGTCAGGTCTTTGGGCTTTACCGTGGTCCCACCGGGGTCAGCCGGTCGGTCAGCAACAAGACCGAAGGTCTGGATGACATCCGCAGCGCCGTGGACGCGGTGTCCGACAAGCTGGGCCGCCGTCTGAAATTCCTGATGGGCAAGCCGGGTCTGGACGGGCATTCCAACGGCGCCGAACAGATCGCATTCCGCGCCCGCGATTGCGGGATGGAGATCGACTATGAAGGCATCCGCCTGACCCCGGACGAAATCATCGCCGCCGCGAAACGCGAGGAACCGCATGTGATCGGCCTGTCGATCCTGTCGGGCAGCCATATGCCGCTGGTCGAAGACCTGATGGCCAAAGTGAAAGCCGAAGGCCTGTCGCATATTCCGGTTCTGGTCGGCGGTATCATCCCGGACGAAGACGCCAAGCGGCTGCTCGCCATGGGGGTGGCGAAGGTCTATACGCCCAAAGATTTCGAACTGAACCGCATCATGTTCGACATCGTCGAACTGGCCGATCCCACCGCCGTCGCGGCGGAATGATCCGCGCCGGTCTTCTGGCGGCGCTTCTTGCCTTGCCGCACCATGTGGCGGGGCAGGATAGCCTGCCTGCCCCGCTGCAACAGCTTCTGTCGCAGCGGCAGGCGGAGTGCAGTGGCTTTGACGAAGGTACACTGACGCTGGAAGACGGCGCCGTGGCGCAGGCCGATCTGGATGGCGACGGACAGCCGGACTGGGTGCTGGATGAAAGCCACCTGCGCTGTTCCTCCGCCGCATCGCTGTATTGCGGCACCGGCGGCTGCGGCGTCAGCTTTCTGGTGAACGATGTGCTGAGCACACATCTGGCCAAGGGTTGGGCGCTGACGGAACTCGGCCCCCTGCGCGCAGTCCTGTTGCAGGTTCATGGCAGCCGCTGCGGCGGCATCAATCCCACCCCCTGCGTCGAAGCCCTGGTCTGGGATCCCGGTGCCGCGCGCTTCAGCACTGTTGCGCCGCAGTTCCCCGAACCCAGCGACCCCATCCCCGCTCCGGTCCAGTAACGCGAAGGCTGGTCTTTCAAACCCTCCGCCGCCGCCTATAGTGCGCAAAAGCGAAGCGGAGACTGCCATGACCATCCATATCGGCGCCGAGCCGGGCCAGATCGCCGAAACCGTCCTGATGCCGGGCGACCCGCGCCGGGCGCAATGGGTGGCCGAAACGTTCCTGGATCACCCCGTTTGCATCAACGACGTGCGCGGGATGCTGGGCTTCACCGGGACATGGCGCGGCCAGCGCGTCAGCGTGCACGGATCGGGCATGGGCATGCCGTCACTGTCGATCTATGCCAATGAGCTGATCAAGGATTATGGCGCCAAGACCCTGATCCGCATCGGGTCGGCCGGCGCAATGCAGGACCGGGTCAACCTGCGCGACGTCGTGCTGGCCATGACCGCCACCACCCTGTCCACTCCGTCCCGTGGGATCCTGCGCGATTTGAACTTTGCGCCCTGTGCGGATTGGGGCCTGCTGAAGGCAGCCGAGGCCGCCGCGGTCGCGCGCGGTGTCGCGACCCATGTGGGTGGGATCTATTCCTCTGACGTCTTTTATGACGAACGCCCGGACCTGAACGAACAGATGACCCGTCACGGCGTTCTGGCGGTCGAAATGGAAGCCGCAGAGCTTTACATCCTTGCCGCCCGTTATGGCATCCGCGCTCTGGCCGTGCTGACCATTTCCGACCACCTTCTGCGCCACGAAGCCCTGCCCGCCGAAGACCGGCAGTCGAGCTTTGCAGACATGGTGCAGATTGCCCTTGAAGCCGCCTTTCCCGGAGCCTGACCGATGAAGAAACGAAAGCTCGGCGCCAATGGCCCGGAAATTGGCGCCATCGGTCTGGGGTGCATGAGCTTTGCCGGTTTCTTCGGCCCGACCACGGAAGAAGACAGCATGGCCTGCATGGACGCGGCTCTGGCCGCCGGAATGGATTTCTGGGATACGTCGAACATCTATGGCATGGGCCGGTCGGAACGGGTAATCGGCGCCTTTCTGGCGGATCGGAAGCCGCAGATCGTGCTGGCGTCGAAAGTCGGCATCGTTCCCGGCCCGCCGCGCCGCTTCGACAATTCCGCCGATCATATCCGGTCGGAACTGGAAGGATCGCTGACGCGGCTCAACCGGGACAAGCTGGAGCTTTATTACCTTCACCGGCGCGAAGCCGGCCGGCCCGTGGAAGAGGCGGTCGAAACCATGGCGGCGCTGATCGAGGAAGGGCTGATCGACGGCTATGGTCTGTCGGAAGTCGCGCCATCGACGCTGCGGCGCGCGCATGCGGTACACCCCTGTACCGCCGTCCAGAACGAATATTCGCTGTGGACCCGGCTGCCGGAACTGGGAATGCTACAAGCCTGTGCCGAACTGGGCGTTGCCTTTGTGCCCTTCTCACCGCTGGGGCGCGGCATGCTGGTCGACACGCCGATCACGCCGCAGATGCTGGCCGCCAATGACTGGCGCCACCGCATACCCCGGATGCAAGAGCCCAATTTCACCGCCAACCGCATTCAGATCGACGGGTTCCGCGCCTTCTGCGGCGACCGGGGCTGGACCACCGCCGAAGGGGCGCTGGCCTGGGTTCTGGATCAGGGGCCGCATCTGATCCCCATCCCCGCCACGCGCCATGCCGCACATCTGGCGGATTGGGCCGCCGCCGACCGCATTGTTCTGACCGATGACGACCGGGCCGAAATCTCGCGGCTGCTGCCGCCGGGGTTTGCCCATGGGGATCGCTATTCCGACAGCCAGATGGTTGGCGTCGAACGGTATTGCTGACGCCGTCCCGCAGACGGCCACAAAAGGATGTTGACGATGAAATCCCTGCTCGCCAGCCTCATGATGCTTCTGGCCGCCGCGGCACCGGCCGCCGCGCAATCGGCATGGGGCGATCTGGACGGATTGCTGATGCGCAGCCTGACCGCCGGGACACCGATGGAAGGCGCCTTCTGGCTGCCCGACGCACCGGACCCATCGACTGCCCGTGAAGCGATCGGGGTGGCCTATACCCATATCCCGGGCTCCGCCGGCAGCCTGTCCATATCGGTCGGCTACTTCGTGCGCCAGAACGGGCAGTTTGTCCTTTCCGGCATCATCTCGGACCTGTTCGGCCACAATCCGCGCCAGCCGGTCTTCGCGCCGGATCATATGGCCATCACCACAACCACCCTGCGCCCGGATGAGCCGCGCTGCTGCCCCACCGGCGAAACCACCTGGATCATCGACCGGCGCAGCCTGCGGGCGGTAGCGGCAAACTGAACCCTAGGCGCCGTGGCTGCGGTCATAGGAACTGACCGACGGCGGCGCCCACCCGTTCAACGCCGATGCGGGCAAGGTCAGAATATCGACCTGAAGCGGGAAACAGGCCGCGGTGTCGCTGGAATGCTCGCTTCCGCAATCCCCGCCCGGACAGGCCGACAGCACCCCCAGAAGGTCGATTTCGGCCAGAAACGTGATGCTGTCGCCCGGCCGCACCGGGCTTGCCTTCATGAAATACTGGCCGGAGTCGCGCATGAAGCCGGTGCACATGAAGACATTCAGCACGTCATGGACCAGCATCTCGGCCTCGTGCAGATCGCGCCCGATCTCAGCCGCAAGCGCACGCGTCAGATTGGAATGGCAGCAATGGTGATAATCCGCGCCGGTCAACAGCCGGTTGGTATAGGGATCGCAGCGGGTTCCGATCACGTCATGCACGGACGCGCCATCGGCATCGATACCGTACCATGCCAGACTGTCTTCGATCACCGTTGCCATCGGGCGCAGGGACGGAAACGACGACCACAACCGGTCGCCGGTGCTGACATGGGTCCCGTGCAACGCGCGGGTCTTGCCTGAATAGAAGCGCTCGGTCAGATCTCTGGCGTTGAACAGATTGAGATCGCCCACCTGGGGGCCGCCAATTGACTGGATGCGAAATGCCTGTCCGGCACGCAGCCGGAAGGCCGCCGCATCCCGGGCGGGAACGATCACCTGATCGTCGACAGATGCGTCCGACAGATCGGGCAGAAACGCAGGCGGCAATGTATGGGAGGGGTAGCAAACCACCGGCATCGCGGCGCGGCGGCGGTCAGCGTCAGGGGGTTCTCGGGTCACTTGCGGGGCTTTCGACACGGATCATGCCAGAAAGCCCCAAGTCGGTATTTAGTGCAAGCCAGTATCCCTGCATCGCACTCAGGTTACGCAGCCTGATAGTAGGGGATGAACGGCCCGGTCGTCAGATCGTTCCGGCGGTCAGCATCAGTGACCGCTTCACGCACATAGTAGGACAGAGAGTCAGTCAGGATCCGCAGAGCCTCATCAGACGGCGTCTTCGGGAATTGCGTCACGTTTTGCATTGGTCACTCCAACAGTAAGTTTTCCTCCCGTCCGACGGAGATAGATCTCTTGCTGCGGCAGCACATCGGCCAAGTTTGCATGGACGTCATGCAGTAGATGCATTCATGTTGTTGCATTTACCTTGGGTCAGGAACACCTTTGAGGCACAGGCGCGGCGGCATGTTGTCGGCGCTAAACGTCTCGGCCCCGCAATTCATGCAGACGAAATAGCGCCCTTCCGGCGTGTCCAGACCGCGGTTTTCACGCCAGCGGCAATCGCGGACCCGTTGCCGCGCCCGATAGGTCAGGACCATCCACAGAAACACGACGAGAAGAAGAACCAGCAGCAGAGGCATGGTGCAATCAGGTGCCCCGCCGTTCTGGAAGTCAACGGGCGGCACGCAAAAAAGCAGACGGCGGCGCTTATGTAGTCGTATCGCGACAGAAGCGCCGGATCATGCCAAAAGTTTAAATTCTCTATTAAAACAGAATGTTGCACAGAGGACACCGAATGGGATGCTGCCGCCCCACCTGAGATTGGAAGAACATCCGAAAGCTCGCCAGGTGGCGTGAAGCCAAAATGTCTTCTTCCAAGATTGCGGATCGGCTGGGTCGCGCGCCCTCCACGATCTACAAAGATCTGAACGGCTTTTGCGCTCTGAGCGCCCAGGGCATGTATGAAAAGTCCGCGCCATCCATCGCAGGATGATCGAGCCTCCGAAGCTGAAGGGCGCCGTCGAACGCGGCTCAAGGCTGGCTGGCCGCCAGAACAGATCGCAGGCCGCGACCGGGATCGTCGATCCAGACCGATTATGGACGCGCCCGGCCACGGCCTGCCCCCCTGCCCGCGGATGCATGGTTCCGCGACCGGCAAGGGCCGCACCAGGAAGGCACGGTCGCGAACACGAACGACAGACTTCGAAAGTATCTGCCCCTAAAGACCGGTCCAACGGCGTTGGCAAATTGATATTTGATGTCGATGTGCGGCCGCCACAATTCAACGCCGCGCAACTGCTTGGGCTACCGCACGCCTGCTGAAAGCGTGAAACTGACTGGAATAAAACGACATATCAGAAACTACGCTTCACGGCGTTCTCACAATCGCACGTCAGCCGCACAACCGATCCGCCACTAGCAATAAAAAAATCCCCGCGATGCGGGGATTTTCAGGTGATCTGCGAGACGCAGATTTACGCCTTTTCAGACGTGGCGTTCGACCATCATTTTCTTGATCGACGCGATGGCCTTCGCCGGGTTCAACCCTTTCGGGCAGGTCTTCGCGCAGTTCATGATCGTGTGGCAG
>JAGQRU010000151.1 GCA_020425105.1 Paracoccaceae bacterium | reverse complement strand
TGGTGCTTGTCGACCTTCATGCCCATGCGCTTCATCGTCGACAGCATTTCGCCGCGGATGTCCTGCGCATCGTCGATCGGGTTGACCGGGAAATAGCCGCCCTTGACGCCCGGACGGTGGCCGGTGTTGCCCATTTCATATTCGGTGTCGGTGTTCCACGACGCGTCCTGCGCATCGACCTGGTAGGACACCTTGTTGATGCCGACCTGGAAGCGGACGTCGTCAAAGAGGAAGAATTCGGCCTCGGGACCCATATAGGCCGCGTCGCCGATCCCGGAGGACAGCAGATAGGCTTCGGCTTTCTGCGCGGTGCCGCGCGGGTCGCGGGAATAGGCTTCGCCGGTGTCGGGTTCGACCACCGAGTTGTGCAGGCACAACGTCTTTTCGGCGTAGAACGGATCCATATAGGCACTGTCGGTGTCCGGCATCAGTTTCATGTCGGAATCGTTGATCGCCTTCCAGCCGGCGATGGACGAGCCGTCGAACATCATGCCTTCATCCAGGAAGTCTTCGTCGACCAGATCTGCCAGCACGGTCACATGCTGCAGCTTGCCGCGCGGATCGGTAAAGCGGATGTCGACGTATTCGACTTCTTCATCCTTGATGGTCTTGAGAACAGACTCTTTGCTCATGTGACCGGGTATCCCTCTTGCTTGTTGAACTGTGTCCAGGGGACCAACGCCCCTGGCCGGTTGGTTTTCCGTGGCGTGGCTCAGAGAGCCGCCTCGCCGTCCTCACCTGTGCGGATGCGAATGGCTTGGTCCACATTGGAAACGAAAATCTTGCCGTCGCCGATTTTGTCGGTCTTCGCTGCTGTCAGGATCGCTTCGATCGCACTGTCGAGCTGGTCGTCGGCAAGAACGACCTCGATCTTCACTTTGGGTAGAAAATCCACCACGTATTCGGCGCCACGATAAAGCTCCGTGTGCCCTTTCTGGCGGCCGAACCCTTTCACCTCAATCACTGAAAGACCCTGAACACCAATATCCTGAAGCGCCTCCTTAACTTCATCAAGCTTGAACGGCTTGATGATCGCTTCAACTTTCTTCATTCGTGAGTCCCCCGCGGAAATACTGCTTTGATGGGTGAGACCACTTTCACCGGGGCGCCACAATTGGCTAGGCTCACCCTATCCGGTCCGGTCGTGGGATTCCCCAACCCATTGTCAAAAAATAGTCAGTATGCCCAAAAAAAGGTCAATATGAAAATTTACGTTTCGGGCTGCGCTTTGCCTGTGATCTGTGCAGATGACATGCGCGCGCTTGAGGCTTCTGCGATCGGTTCAGGGGCTGTCAGCGGTCTTGATCTGATGGAACGGGCAGGGGCCGGTGTGGTGCGCGAGACCCTTGCCGCGTGGCCCGAATTGGCTGCGGGCGGGTATAGGGCTTGCATCCTATGCGGTCCCGGAAACAATGGCGGGGACGGTTATGTGATCGCCCGCCTTCTGGCGGCGCGCGGATGGGGAGTTTCCGTTGTGGCGCTTGGAGATACCGGGAAATTGCCCGGGGATGCGAAGGTGAACCATGATCGCTGGGCCGCAGGCCATCCGGTGCGGCCCTGGACCGATGCGGGCACGGCGCTGGACGGAGCGGATCTGGTGGTCGATGCGCTGTTCGGAATTGGCCTGACCCGGCCGCTGTCGGACGATGTCGCGGGTCCTTTCGCCTGCATTCCGGCCGCCGCGCGGCGGGTTTCGGTGGACGTTCCCAGTGGGACTTTGGCTGATTCCCGCGCGGTCGAACCTCTGAACAAAACGTTTCCGGCGCAGCTTGCGGTGACCTTCCACGCGCCCAAGCCGGTGCATGTGCCGCTGGCGGAGGCGGGGCTTGTGGTGACGGCGGTGGATATCGGGCTATGACCAAGATGCCCCGTCACGGATTGTCGCCGGCGCTGGTTGCGCGCCTGTCGAAAGCGGTCGACCAGCATAAATACGATCATGGCCATGTGCTGGTGATCGCGGGCGGGCCCGGACGCGGCGGCGCCGCGCGCCTGGCCGCCCGGGCGGCCCTGCGCGTGGGGGCCGGTCTGGTCACCGTGGGCTGTCCGCCTGCGGCGCTGCCGGAAAATGCCGCGCAACTGAACGCGATCATGCTGCGGGCGCTGGATGGATCGGCGGGTCTGGAAGAGGCCCTTTCCGACACGCGCCTGAATGCGCTTTGTCTGGGTCCCGGTCTGGGCGGCGGGACGGAAAGCCGCAATTTCGTGCGTGTCGCATTGGCCACCCGGCGGCCCGTGGTGTTGGATGCCGATGCGCTGACCGCTTTCGATGGCGCGCCCCGGTCGTTCTTTGCCGTGCTGCACGGCAATGCGGTGCTGACGCCGCATATGGGAGAATTCAGCCGCGTTTTTCCCGATCTGGCAAAAGCGCTCGAGGCCGACCCGCGCGAAGGCAAACTGGAGCTGCGCCGGCATGCGGTGCGTCAGGCCGCGGCACGGTCCGGGGCGACGGTGCTGCTGAAGGGGGAGGTCACGCTGATCTCGGACCCTTCGGGCCATCTGGCGGAGCTTCATCTGACGGGCGAAGACGCCGCCCCCTGGCTTGCAACAGCCGGGTCCGGCGATGTTCTTGCGGGGTTGATCGCGGGATTGCTGGCACGCGGATTTTCACCGCTTCAGGCCGCCGAAACCGGGGCGTGGCTGCATGGCGCGGCGGCCCGGCATCTGGGGGCCGGATTGATTTCGGAAGACCTGCCCGAAGCCCTGCCAGCGGTCTTCGCCCGATTGGGGGTTTAGGTGTCCGGACGGGGCTAGATTTCCGCTCGCATCCCGCCGGAGCCTTTGCTAGAAGGCGCGAAAATCATGGGCTGCCTTCGGTCGGTTCAGGTTTTCGCGGGTGTGGCGAAATTGGTAGACGCACCAGATTTAGGTTCTGGCGCCGCAATGTGTGGAGGTTCGAGTCCTCTCCCGGGCACTCACTGCATTGTAGCTCAATCCAGACAGATCGCGACAACATTC
>JAGQRU010000150.1 GCA_020425105.1 Paracoccaceae bacterium | reverse complement strand
GGTCAGCCCCATCGGTTTCATCGGGCCGTGGCGCAGGGTTTCGCGGCCGCGCTCTGCCATTACTTCGATGGGCAGGCAGCCGTCGAAATACTGGGCGGTTTCGCCCTCATGGAATTCGGTCTTGTCGGCGGCCAGCAGCGCGTCGATGAACGCCTCATAGGTCGCGCGGTCCATGGGGCAGTTCAGATAGGCCTTACGCTCCGCCTCGGTCTCGCCCTTGTCATAGCGGCTTTGGAACCAGGCTTTGGACAGGTCAATGCTGTCGGCATAGACAATGGGGGCGATGGCGTCGAAGAAGGCCAGCGCGTCGGCGCCGGTTTCGGCCCGAAGCGACTGCGCCAGCGCACCCGATGTGAGCGGACCGGTGGCGATGATCCAATGACCGGACGCGGGCAGGGTGGCGATTTCTCCGGGCTCGACCGAAATCAGCGGATGGGCCTTCAGGCGCGCGGTCACGGTTTCGGCAAACGGCTCGCGGTCCACCGCCAGCGCACCGCCCGCCGGAAGCCGGTGCGCATCGGCGGCGGCCATGATCAGCCCGCCCGCCTGACGCATTTCCCAATGCAGCAGACCGACGGCATTTTGTTCGTCATCGTCAGACCGGAAGGAATTCGAACACACCATTTCGGCCAGATTGCCGGTCTGATGGGCGAAGGTTCCCACCTGCGGTCGCATTTCGTGGATGACGACGGGCACGCCCAGATTTGCTGCCTGCCAGGCGGCCTCGGACCCGGCCATGCCGCCGCCGATGATGTGGAGTGTCTCTGTCATGGGTCAATCTTGATCTGCGCTGTCCGTTGGGGTTGCCGTATCTGCCAGAGGATGCCGCGTGAAGACAAGCTCCTTCAGCCGGGTTTCGACCACATGGGTATAGATCTCGGTCGTGGACAGATCCGCGTGGCCCAGCAAAGTCTGGATGGCGCGCAGATCGGCGCCGTGTTCCAGCAGATGGGTGGCGAATGCGTGGCGCAGTGTGTGCGGGGTCACATGGGTGGGGTCGAGCCCGGCTGCCGCCGCGAGCGCCTTGAGCATCAGGAAGAAGCTCTGCCGGGACACGTGGCCGCTGGCCGTCCGGCCGGGAAACAGATGAGGCGACGGGCGGGCCCCTTTCGCCACCCGTTTCGTTTCGGCGGCGTCGCGTTCCGACAGCCACGCCGACAGCGCCGCGCGGGCCGGGCGCGACAGGGGCACCAGCCGTTCCTTTCCGCCCTTGCCGCGGACCAGAAGAACCCGCGGGTCGCCTCGTGCCGCAGCGACCGGAAGCCCGACCAGTTCGCTGACCCGCAGCCCCGTGGCATAAAGGATCTCCATCATCGCGGTGTTGCGCAGGCGGTCCTCCGGGGTTCGCCCGTGCTGGGGCACCTGCGCCAGCAGGCTGGACACATCGGCCTCGCTCAGCGTCATGGGCAGCGCCCGCACCTTGGCGGGGCCCTTGATCTGAATGGCGGGATTGGTGCTGCGCAGCCCTTCTTCGAAGGCAAAGCGGTAAAGCTGCCGGATCGATGCCAGACGCCGCGCCCGGGTTGCGCGCGACAGGCCCTGCGCGTCGCAATGGGCCAGATAGGCTTCGATGTCTGCGCGACCGGCATCGTGGAAATCCAGCCCCCGCCCGGTCAGCCAGTCGTGGAAATCCTTCAGGTCCCGGCCATAGGCCAGCCGGGTGTTGAGCGCCGCGTCAAGTTCAGCAGCCTGGGCTTCCAGAAAGCGGCCGATCCACTGGCGGCTCATCCGCGCGGGTCCAGAAGCAGCACCTGCAGCGCGGCCTGCCGCGCGATGTCCGTCATACCCAGCCCGGCCAGAAGGCCGATCGCGTCGCCCGCATCCGCGGGATCCGCGCCCGGGCCGTCGGCCAGATCGCGGATGGCCAGCAGCAACGCTTCGCCCACGCGGCCCTCTGCCACCATCCCCGCATGCCGGTCCGGCACCCGCGCGGCGGACAGCCCGGCGCGCAGCGCCGATGCGAGCGCGTTCGGCGCCGCTTCGGCCGCCGGGATGTCTTGCGCCAGCGAAGCGGCGAAGGCCAGATTCGGCGGCAGATCCGCGTTGTCGGGTGGCGGGGCGAAGGCCGCGCGGGAATTGGACAGCAGGGCCAGTTCATAGGCCAGTGCGCGGACATCGGCGGGCAGCTCGATTCGCGACAGCCGCGGTGCGATCATTTCCGCCAGCACCGATTCCAGCCGGGCCTCGTGCATCGCCTGACTGAGAGCGGGCAACAGGGCGGCCACGTCGCCTGCGTTGCGCGCGGTCAGCGCGATGTCGAGCTTCTGGATCAGGCTGACCCGGTCCCAGACCCCGCCCGATGCGGCTGCCCGGCGCGCAGTATAAATGCCCAGCAGCGCGGTCGAGGGCAGGTTGCCGGCCCGGGCCAGACGTTCGGCGGCTTCGATCTGGGATTTCCAGCCGATGATGTGGCGCAGGTCCGAATGCGCGAAGGCCAGCGGAAGCTGGCCGGTGGGGATCGGTTCGCCCACCGCTTCCAGAATGCGGAAATCCAGGGGCGTGAGCGGGTCCGGCAGCGGGGCAGGGGCTTCGCCTTCGAAGATCTCGGGATCCAGGAACCGGGCCAGCCGGTCACGCGCGGCGGGGTCGATCCGGCCCAGTGCGGTTGCGGTTTCCAGCGTCAGAGCGGCGGTCGGCCAGCGTCCGGCGCGCGCCAGACAGAAGACCTGGGTTTCGTAATTCGGCGACAGGTCGGGCTTGGCCTTCAGCGTCGCACAGCCCCGGTCTTCGGTTCCCAAAAGGAGCGAAATATCGAACCAGCGCCGGAACAGCGCCGGCGTATCGGGGCCCGCGCGTTCCAGCAGCGCCTGTGCGGCCTCCAGATCGCCCATTTTCAGCAGGGCATCGACCCGGGCCAGAAGAAAGGCTTCGGCATCGCCCGCAGGGGCCGTCGCTTCCACCAGGACCAGACTGCGGAACAGATCGCGCAGGGCAGGGTGTTCCAGGGCGCCCATTCCGGCAATCAGCGGTATCACGTCGGCGGCGTTCGACGCATCCCATGGCGGACCCGGCAACCCGGCGGCGTTGGGCGCAAACAGCCCCGCTGCTCCGCGATCGGGCGAATCGAGCGGCGCCACCTGAATGGCGCTGGCCGGATCCAGCGGTTTTGCGGGCGGCTCGGGCCGCGGCACCGGCTTTTCCAGCGTTTCCGACAACCACGGGATGGCCGACAGCGGTGCCGTGTCGGCATCCGGTGTTTCAGCCAGACCTGCCTGTGCGCTCAGCATCAGCAGGATAGCTGCGGACAGCGGTCTAATTGCCATCCAGATCGACGGGAATACGCATTTCTTGCTGCACAGGGCTGAGATCGCCCAGATAGGCGAACCCCACCAGGCCGAGCGCGGCCAATAATAGAAGTACCGAGATGATCTTGACTGTTCGCACGTTGCTCTGAGCCTCTGTTCTGCCGGTGCTTTGACCGTCTTGATGACATTCTATATGGGAATTGCCGCAAGATCACGTCATAGAGACGTAATTTTGCGCACCACGGAAAGGCCGGTGGGTTTGGGGCATCAGTTGAAGAAGACCGTCGTCCTCGTCGGGATGATGGGTGCGGGAAAAACCGCCGTGGGCACCGCCGTTGCCCGCAAGATAGGCGTGCCCTTTATTGACCAGGACGACGAGATCGAAGCGGCGTCCAATTCCACGATTCCCGAAATCTTCCGGGATTATGGCGAAGCGTTCTTCCGGGAAAAGGAAACCCAGGTTCTGGCGCGGCTGCTGTCGGGGCCGCCTTGCATCCTGTCCACCGGCGGCGGGGCGTTCCTGGCCGAACGCAACCGCGACCTGATCGCGGCGTCCGGGGTGGCGCTGTGGCTGAAGGCGGAACTGAACCTGCTATGGGCGCGGGTGCGCTACCGTACCCATCGTCCGCTGTTGCGGACCGAGAATCCGTTCGAAACCCTGCGCCAGATCTATAATGAACGCACCCCGATCTATGCGCTGGCGCCGATTCACGTGACGGCGTTTTCCAATTATTCCATCGACGATACCGCGCGGTCGGTGATCGCGACGCTGGCCGAACATCCTGACATTCTGAAGGTAAAAAAAGATGCCCTGCGCTGAGACGGTTCATGTGCCCCTGCCGGGGCGTGCCTATGACGTGGTGATCGGTCCGGGGCTGATCGCGGGGGCGGCGGATCATCTGGGCGGGCTGCTCAAACGGCCCCGGGTGGCGATTGTGACCGATGCGCATGTGGCCAGCCGGCATCTGGATGCGCTGACAGCGGCGCTGGATGCCGCGGGCATCGCCTCCAGCGCGCTGACGCTGCCGCCGGGGGAGGCGACCAAAAGCTGGCCGCAGTTTACGCGCACGGTCGAATGGCTGCTGGCCGAAAAGATCGAACGGCGCGATGTGGTGGTGGCCCTCGGGGGCGGTGTGATCGGCGATCTGGTGGGGTTCGCGGCGGCGGTCCTGCGCCGGGGCGTGCGCTTCGTGCAGATCCCGACCAGCCTTCTGGCACAAGTGGACAGCTCGGTCGGCGGCAAGACCGGGATCAACGCGCCGCAAGGAAAGAACCTGATCGGCGCGTTTCACCAGCCCAGCCTCGTTCTGGCGGATACCGGGGTGCTCGACACCCTGCCGCGCCGCGACCTGCTGGCGGGCTATGGCGAGGTGGTGAAATACGGACTTCTGGGCGATGCCGGGTTTTTCGAATGGCTGGAGACCAACGGACCTGCGCTGGCGGCGGGCGATCCGGCGGCGCGGCTGCATGCGGTGCGCCGGTCGGTTGAGATGAAGGCCGAGATCGTCGTGCGGGACGAAACCGAACAGGGCGACCGCGCGCTGCTGAATCTGGGCCACACGTTCTGTCATGCGCTTGAGGCCGCGACGGGGTATTCCGACCGGCTTCTGCATGGGGAAGGGGTGGCGATCGGCTGCGCGCTGGCCTTCGATCTGTCCGCGCGGATGGGCCTGTGTTCACAGGAAGACCCCAGCCGCGTGCGGGCTCATCTGCGCGCCATGGGGATGAAGACCGACCTGTCGGACATTCCCGGAGATCTGCCCGATACCGCAGCGCTGATCGCGCTGATGGGGCAGGACAAGAAGGTGATCGACGGCAAGCTGCGGTTCATTCTGGCGCGCGGCATCGGGGCGGCCTTCGTCACCGACGCCGTGCCCGCCGATCTTCTGGCGCAGGTGCTGGACGACGCCCTGTCCTTGCGCGCCCACGCCTGACCCAACAGTGCGGTGTCAGTCGGCGGCGATGCCCCATTTTTCTTCCCGTGCTTCAATGGCTCGAATGCGGGCCTTGGGCCGGGGATGCGACAGAAGCCAGGCGGGGGTCGCGGCCCCATGGGCGCCCGCCAGACCTTCCAGCTTCCGAAACAGGCTTTTTTGCGGGCCGGTGCCGATCCCGGCCTTGACCAGCAGGGCCGAGGCATAGGCATCGGCTTCGAATTCATCGCTGCGCGACAGATGCGCCGCCAGTAGAGTCGCCAGCCCGTTGGCGATCCACACTCCGAGCCCGGGCAGAAACCGCGACAACACCACGGCAAGCGCGGTGCGCAGTGCGTTCTGGCCGGAAAAGTCGATCATCCGCTTGCGCGCGTGTCCCAGAGCCACATGGCCCAGTTCATGGGCGATCACGCTGGCCATTTCGTCGGCGCTGACTTCGCCCGCCCGATATTTGTTATAGAAACCCCGGGTGATGAAAACGCGCCCGTCCGGCGCCGCCAGTCCGTTGACCTGTTCGATATCATAGATCAGCACCGGTACGCGCGGCAGATCCAGCGCCCGGGCAAGATGGTTGAACTGCCGTTCCAGCCCCGGGTCTTTCAGCGGCGACGATTGCTGGTCCAGCATGCGCCGTGTCCGGGCCGCCGACACCATATACATCGCCAGCGCATAAAGGATGGCCAGCAGGATCGGGGTGAGTTTCAGCATGGACTGAAGATGGGGCCTCATGGGGTGCCCGGCAAGAGACGCGGGCGTTTGGCGGCGCTCAGACCTGATAGAGTTCCCAAGGCAATCCGTCGGGGTCGGAAAAGAAGGTGAAGCGCGCGCCGGTGCCCGGGTCGGTGCGGATGTCCTCGACAGCGACGCCCGCGGCGATCAAGTGCCGAGTCGCGGCCTCCAGATCGGCGACGGCAAAGGCCAGATGGCGCAGACCCAAGGCCTCAGGCCGGGTAGGGCGGGCCGGGGCGTCGGGAAAGGTGAAAAGCTCGATGGCGATGCCGGATGGGTGGCGCAGATCGACCTTCCAGGATTGGCGCGCGGCCCGGAAGTTGCGCGTCCGGATCCGGAACCCCAGCACCCGGACATAGAAGTCCAGGCTGGCATCCAGATTTGCGGCGATAATCGCGATGTGATGCAGCCGCGTCAGGCCGGGCAAGCCGGGTGCTGCGGCGTCATCGGCCGGCCGCTTGCGGTCCATCACCCCAGCACCCGCATGCCGCGGTCGATCCCTTCCAGGGTCATCGGCACCATGCGGTTTTCAAAGATCTGACCGATCAGCCCGATGGACTGGGTATAGCCCCAATGCCGTTCGGCGACCGGATTGATCCAGAGGTGGTTGGGCCACTGGGCGCAGGCGCGGCGCAGCCAGGTTTCGCCGGTTTCGGCGTTCCAGTGTTCATTGGCGCCGCCGGGATACATGATCTCGTAAGGCGACATGGAGGCATCGCCCACGAAGATGCATTTATAGTCCGACCCGTAGGTGTGCAGCACGTCCCAAGTGGGGGTCTGTTCGGTCCAGCGGCGTTTGTTGTCGCGCCAGACGCCTTCATACAGGCAGTTGTGGAAGTAATAGTGCTCCAGATGCTTGAATTCGGCCTTGGCGGCGGAAAACAGTTCCTCCACCACCCGGATGTGGTCGTCCATCGACCCGCCGATATCCAGAAACAGCAGCACCTTGACCGCGTTGCGCCGTTCGGGCCGGATCTGCACGTCAAGATAGCCGTGTTCGGCGGTGGCGCGGATCGTGCCGTCCAGATCCAGTTCGTCATGCGCGCCGTCGCGCGCCCAGCGGCGCAGGCGTTTCAGCGCCACCTTGATGTTGCG
>JAGQRU010000149.1 GCA_020425105.1 Paracoccaceae bacterium | reverse complement strand
CCGCCGACCGGCTCGGCGATGATCCGGTCGATCACGCCAAGCGCCTTGAGATCCTTCGCCGTCAGCCGCATCGCCTCGGCGGCTTCGCGCATCTTGTCGGAGTCCTTCCACAGGATCGAGGCGCAGCCTTCGGGCGAGATCACCGAATAGACCGAATGTTCCAGCATGGCGACACGGTTGGCTGTGGCGAAAGCCACCGCCCCGCCGGATCCGCCTTCGCCGATTACCACAGAGACGAGCGGCACGCCGATCTGAAGGCATTTTTCGGTGGATCTGGCGATGGCCTCGGACTGGCCGCGTTCCTCGGCGCCCTTGCCCGGATAGGCGCCCGGGGTATCCACCAGCGTGATGACTGGCAGCCCGAACCGGTCGGCCATATCCATCAGACGCACGGCCTTGCGATAGCCTTCGGGGCGGGCCATGCCGAAATTGTGGTGCAGGCGGGTCTTGGTGTCGTGACCCTTTTCGTGACCGATCACCACAACGGCGCGGTCGTCGAACCGCGCGAGTCCACCCATCACCGCATGATCGTCCGAAAAGTTCCGGTCGCCCGCCAGCGCGGTGAAATCGGTGAACAGCGTGTCGATATAGTCCTTGCAGTTCGGACGGTCGGGGTGCCGCGCCACCTGGCATTTCCGCCAGGGTGTCAGATTGGCATATAGCGCGGCCAGCATATCATGGGCCTTGCGATCCAGCGCGCTGGCTTCGCCCGCCACATCCATTCCTTCGTTGGCCCGCGCCAGAGCGCGCAGTTCTTCGGCCTTGCCTTCGATTTCTGCCAAGGGTTTCTCGAAGTCAAGATAGGTGTGCATGGGCGCTCCAACGGATAGTCGGGCGGTATATGACGCTGCATGCTGCGGATTGCAACGGTGGCCGCACCCTCACGGGCGCGGCCGCGACGCTTTTTCCGTTATTCCGCGGCGTCCTGATAGGCGTCCAGCGGCGGGCAGGTGCAAACCAGATGCCGGTCGCCATAGACATTGTCGACGCGCCCGACCGGCGGCCAGTACTTGTCCACCCGGAAGGCGCCGACCGGGAAACACGCCACCTCGCGTGAATAGGGCCGGTCCCAGTCCGCCACCAGATCGGCGGTGGTGTGGGGGGCATTTTTCAGCGGGTTGTTGGTGCGGTCGATCCGTCCTTCCGCCACATCGTCGATTTCGGCGCGGATCGCCAGCATGGCGTCGCAGAACCGGTCCAGTTCGGCCTTGGTTTCAGATTCCGTCGGCTCCACCATCAGGGTTCCGGCCACTGGCCAGCTCATGGTCGGGGCGTGAAACCCGTGGTCGATCAGACGCTTGGCGATGTCATCCACGGTCACGCCCGCGTCGGCGAAGGGGCGGGTGTCGAGGATGCATTCATGCGCCACGCGCCCGTTCCGGCCGCGATAGAGGATGTCATAGGCCCCCTCCAGCCGCTTGGCGATGTAGTTGGCGTTCAGGATCGCGACGCGCGTCGCCTGTGTAAGCCCCGCGCCCCCCATCATCAGGCAGTACGCCCAGGAGATCGGCAGGATCAGCGGCGATCCGAAGGGGGCCGCGCTGACCGGGCCTTCTTTGCCGCCGGTTTGCGGATGGCCGGGCAGATAAGGGGCCAGATGCGCCTTGACCCCGATCGGTCCCATGCCCGGCCCGC
>JAGQRU010000148.1 GCA_020425105.1 Paracoccaceae bacterium | reverse complement strand
TGGTCGACACCTGGGCGACGGTCGGATCTTGCGCGCAGATCGGGAAGAACGTGCATCTGTCGGGCGGCGTCGGCATCGGCGGTGTTCTGGAGCCGATGCAGGCAGGTCCGACCATCATTGAAGACAACTGCTTCATCGGCGCCCGGTCGGAAGTCGTCGAAGGCTGCATCGTGCGCGAAGGATCGGTTCTGGGGATGGGTGTGTTCATCGGCCAGTCCACCAAGATCGTCGATCGCGCGACGGGCGAAGTCATGTATGGCGAGGTTCCCGCAGGGTCGGTCGTGGTTGCCGGATCCATGCCGTCGACCAACGGCGTCAGCCTCTATTGCGCCGTGATCGTGAAGCGGGTCGATGCGCAGACCCGGTCCAAGACATCGATCAACGATCTGCTGCGCGACTGACGTCCTGTCGCCCCTGATCGTCGGAGGCCAGATGCGCGGTCTCCGACGGAACCGGCGGGCCCGTGCGTATCATCCCTGTCTGACCGGAAGGACTACAGGGATGATTAAGGAAACAATTCTTGCCGCCGCCATTCTGCTGGCGCTTGGGCTGCATTGCTGCCCGGGGTTGCCGGTGTCGTGATCGGCCGGGCCGCGGCAAACCCATTGACCGTTGCCGCGTTGGGTCCTAACCCCGGATCCATGACCAAGATCAAGAAACAGCAGCAGGTCTTCACCCTGCTCATCGAAGTTGGGCGCAAGGCCGGGGACGGGTTGCCGGACGGCTCCACCGGAGCGGCCCTGATGTGCTACGCTACTGGGGTCGACGAACCCGAAGCGGTGCGCGAAACCGTGGCGGTTCTGAAGCAGGCCGATCTGGCGCCGCTGGATGTGACCGGATACGGCACGCTGCAAGAGCGGCTGGAGCAGGGCCACGATATCCCGGACGAAGAACGCGCCCTGATGGATCGCGCCTTGGCCGAAAATGCCGTGATCGTGGCGCAGATGACCCCCTTTTTCGACGAGGCGTGACCCCATGTCCCCGACCGACCCCATCGCATTGACCGCCGATCTGATCCGCTGCCCGTCGGTGACGCCGGACGAAGGCGGGGCGCTGCAACTGCTGGACCGGCTGCTGACCGATGCGGGGTTTGCCTGCACCCGGGTGGATCGCGGCGGGATCGCCAATCTTTTTGCCCGCTGGGGCGCGAAGGGTCATCCGCGCAGCTTCGGGTTCAACGGGCACACGGATGTGGTGCCAGTGGGCGACCGCGCCGCCTGGACCTGCGATCCGTTCGGGGCCGAGCTGCGCGATGGATGGCTGATGGGGCGCGGTGCCACTGATATGAAATCCGGGGTTGCCGCCTTCGTCGCCGCGGCCATCGATTTCGTGCGCGACACGCCGCCGGATGGGGCCATCGTGATTGCCATCACCGGCGATGAAGAAGGCGACGCGATCAACGGAACGGTCGCGCTGCTCGACTGGATGGCTGGGCAGGGTGAAGCCATGACCCATTGCTTGGTCGGCGAACCCACTTGTCCCGACCGCTTTGGCGAGATGATGAAGATCGGCCGCCGCGGGTCCATGACCGCGTGGATCACCGCATCGGGCATTCAGGGGCATTCGGCCTATCCGCATCGGGCGCGCAACCCGATCCCTGCTCTGGCGCGGCTTGTCGACATGCTGTCGATGGCCGAGCTTGATGGCGGCACGGCCCATTTCGACCCATCGACCCTGGCCGTCACCGGGTTCGATACGGGCAACAGCGCCAACAACGTGATCCCCGCGCAATGCCGCGCGATGGTCAATATCCGGTTCAACGATGCCCATAGCTCCGACAGCCTAACCGACTGGCTGCGCCAGCAGGCGGACGAGGTCATGGATCAGACCGGTGTCGCCTTTGACATTCGGGTTCAGGTTTCGGGCGAAAGCTTCCTGACCCCGCCGGGGGACTTCTCAGATCTGGTTGCCCGCGCGGTTGAGGCCGAAACCGGGATCATGCCCGCGTTTTCGACCTCTGGCGGGACGTCGGACGCACGGTTCGTCAAGGATCACTGCCCCGTGGTGGAATTCGGACTTGTCGGCAAGACCATGCATCAGGTCGACGAACGGGTCGCAGTCGCGCAAATCCCGAAGCTGAAAGCGGTCTATGGCCGGATCCTTGCGGAGTATTTCCGGTGACGGCGACGATTGCGGTGACCTCGGATCTGGGCGCGTGCCGTGCGTTGCGGCGCGCGGTTTTTATCGACGAACAAGGCATCGCAGAGGCCGATGAAATCGACGATCTGGATGACGCGGCGATCCACCTGCTGGCCATGGATCAAGGCCGCCCGGTGGGCACCGCGCGTCTGCTGATCGATGGCGCGGTGGGGCGCATCGGGCGCGTTTGCGTGTTGCCCACCCATCGCGGCACCGGTCTGGGCGCGGCATTGATGGCTGCGGCGATTGCCGAATTGTCAGCCAGGCCCGGCCTGACGGTGATCCGGCTGAGCGCGCAGCTGTCGGTGGAGCGGTTCTACCAGCGGCTTGGCTTTGCCGGAACGGGCCCGGTGTATGACGATGCGGGCATTCCCCATCGGACCATGGAAAGGGCCGTGTGACCCGACATCTGGTTGTCATGGTCAAGGATCCGGTCGCGGGCCGGGTCAAGACACGGCTGGGACGAGACATTGGCATGACCGCGGCGGCATGGTGGTTTCGCCATCAGCTTGCGCGGCTGCTGCGGCGCGTCGAAACGGGCCGCTGGCAGGTCACGCTTGCCGTAGCGCCTGATCGCGCGGCTTCCGCGTCCCGCGCCTTGCCACGACACTTTCGGCGCCGCCCGCAAGGCACCGGCGATCTGGGAGACCGGATGGGCCGGGTCTTTTGCCGGATGCCGCCGGGCCCGGTGGTGATCATCGGTGCCGATATTCCCGGGATCTTGCCGCGGCATCTGGAGGACGCCTTCGCCGCGCTTGGCCGCGCGGACGTGGCCGTCGGCCCGGCGCCGGATGGTGGCTATTGGCTGATCGGGCTTGCCCGGCGCCGGGCGGTGCCGCCCGGTCTGTTCCGGGATGTGCGGTGGTCCAGCCCGCATGCGCTGGAAGATACCCTTGCCACCTTGCCCGGTCACCGCATCGCCACCGTCGCCACGCTGCGAGATGTGGATTGTGGTGACGATTTGCGCGCGCTGTCCGACGCAGGCCGGTGATCGGCTGCCGTGGCGAGGGCGCTCTGACTTCGGGGTGACGGGCACGAGAAAAGAAAGATGCCCCGCGCGCGGCGGCGGCGGCCTTTCCCGATGACGCGTCGTCTTGCCCGTGCTACGCCCGGCCTATGACCCGCATCCCTTCCAAGGACGAGATCCTGAACTGGATCGCCGCCCACCCGACCCAGACTTCGAAACGCGATATCGCCCGGGCCTTCGGCATCAAGGGGTCGGACCGTATTGCCTTGAAATCGGTGCTGCGCGCCCTTCAGGCGGACGGCCACCTGGAAAAACGCCGCCGCAGCTATCGCGACCCGGACCGGCTTCCTCCGGTTTCGGTGCTGGAGATCCTGCCGGCGGGCGGCGATGGCGATCTGTTCGCCAAGCCGCTGGAATGGCATGGCGATGGCCCGGAGCCGGTGATCCTGTACGTCCCCCGTCCGGCGGAACCCGCCCTGGGCGCGGGCGACCGGATCCTTGCGCGGCTGACCCATATCGGTCAGGGCGATCACGCCTATGAAGCGCGTCTGATCCGGCGGATCGGCACCAATCCGCGCCGCATTCTGGGCATCTTCCGCAGCGGGGCCGAAGGCGGGCGGATCGTGCCCATCGACAAGAAGGCCGACAAGGAATGGCGCGTGGCTCCGGGCGCGACCCATGGTGCGCGGGATGGTGAGCTGGTCGAAGCGGAACTGGCCGGACCGCGCGCGCGCCTGGGCCTGCCGGGCGCCCGGGTCGTGACCCGTCTGGGGGATCCGACCGCACCGCGGGCGGTGTCACTGATCGCGATCCACGAACACGGCATCCCCGATGCCTTTCCCGACGATGTGATTGCGGCGGCGGACAAGGCCAAACCGGCCCCGCTGGGCAGCCGCGAGGATCTGCGCGACATACCGCTGGTGACCATCGACCCCGCAGATGCGCGCGATCATGACGATGCGGTCTTTGCCCATGCCGATGACGCCCCCGGCAATCCCGGCGGCCATGTGATCTGGGTCGCCATCGCCGATGTGGCGCATTACGTCACCCCCGGAAGTCCGCTGGACCGGGAAGCGCGCAAGCGCGGCAACTCCACCTATTTCCCCGACCGCGTCGTGCC
>JAGQRU010000147.1 GCA_020425105.1 Paracoccaceae bacterium | reverse complement strand
TAGAGGTTCAGCGCGCCCATGATGGCGGCCTTGCCCAGCCACTCGGTATCGCCCGTGTGGGCGTGCATCAGGTAGGTGTTCTTGATGCTCTGCGTGTCATAGGCGGTCAGTCCCGCGAAGATCAGCACGCCAAGGATCGAGATCGCGAACATGATCGCGGGCGAGCCCAGGAAGATGTTGATGACCGAGGCGACCAGCAAGCCGATCACGCCCATGATCAGGAACGATCCCCAGCCCGAGATGTCTTTCTTGGTGGTGTAGCCGAAGAGCGACAGACCGGCGAAGGCAATCGACGTCACCAGGAAGACCTGGGCGATCGAGAAGCCGGTGAAGGCCACGAAGATCCAGGACAGCGACAGGCCCATGACGGCCGCGAAGACCCAGAAGAACAGCTGTGCGCCGGCGGCGCTGATGCGGTTCAGCATACCGCCGAACAGGAATACCATGCCCAGCGGGGCGAACATCACGATCCAGCCGAGGATGTTCGGTTGCAGCGTCATCGGATCGCGGAACACGCCCAGCAGCGCCGGGTTCGACCCGACCGCCCAGGCCACCGCGAAGGTGATCAGCATGCCCACGGACATCGTGCCGTAGACCTTGTTCATATGGGCGCGCAGGCCCTCGTCGAATTCGACCGCGCGGGCGCCGGCCATTGTCCGGGTAGCGGCGCGGGTCGGGTTGTAGTCAGCCATGTGTGGTCTCCATCCAGACAAAAAACCCGCCGGCCCCTGCCAGCGGTCTTCCTTGCCGAATATTGGAGATGCACCCCCACTTTTCAAGCGCTTCCACCGCCGAAAGCGACCGGATTCCGCGGAATCCGGCCATTTCGTGCGGGCCTGTCAGGCCATCCAGTTGGCAGGTGCGTCCCAGAGCGGGCGGCGGGCCTCTTTCAGGGCCTGTGCCTCGGTCACGCCGATGTCGTTCAGCATGTGGGGGTCGAGTTCGGCGAGTGCCTTGCGCTGGCGCCAGAGGCCGTGCAGCGCGGCCATGCGGGCGAACAGGCCCGAACGAGCAGCGCGGGGAGCGGGGCGGGTGATCGCGGAAAGGGTCATGGCTGTTGTCCTTTCGTCGATTCGTGATGGATGATTCTATCGGCATCAATTTCCTTGATGTTTATGCCGACCTGTGGTTCATTTTGAAAACGAATGTTCATGAAGTGATTCATAAGGGATCGTGATGATACGCAACCTGGACATAACCACGCTGAGATCTTTCGTTGCCGTGGCCGACAGTGGCGGCGTCACCCGCGCCGCCGGGTTTTTGCATCTGACGCAATCGGCGGTCTCGATGCAGCTGAAGCGGCTGGAAGAGTTGCTGGGGCTGGAATTGCTCGACCGGTCGGGCCGGGGCGTGGCGCTGACCGCCTCGGGCGAGCAACTGCTGGCCTATGCGCGGCGCATGGTGGCGCTGAACGACGAGGTGATCGCGCGGCTGACCGACCAGGCGTTCGAGGGCGAGATCGTGCTGGGGGTGCCGCATGACATCGTCTACCCGGCCATTCCGCGCGTCCTGCAACAGTTCAACGCGGCCTTTCCGCGGGTCAGGGTGCAACTGCTGACGCTGAACACGGTGTCGCTCAAGCAGAAGTTCGCGCGGGGCGAGTGCGACATGATCCTGACCACCGAGGCCGAGGTGCCGCCGGGTTCGGAGCGGCTGGCGAGCAAGGCGCTGCTTTGGGTCGGTGCGATCGGCGGGGCGGCCTGGCGCAAGCGACCGCTGGATCTGGCGCAGTCGCGCAACTGCATTTTCCGCCCGATGGTGCTGCGCGCGCTGGATGCGGCCGGGATCGAGTGGAACCTTGCCGTCGATTCCGATTCCGACCGGACCACCGAAGCGACGGTCTCGGCCGACCTCGGCGTGCAGGCGCTGCTGGAGGGCATCCTGCCGCCGCATCTGGAGCCGGTGCGTCATGACGGTGGCCTGCCGGAACTGCCGGCGCATCACATCGTGCTTTATGGCGGTGACACCTCGGGCGAGGTGCATCAGCGCCTGAGCTCGTTGCTTCGCGCGGCTTTTGTCGAGGCGCAGGCGGCCAAGCCGCGGCTGAAGGTGGCCAGTTAGTCGGCAGCGACCCGGATCACCACCTTGCCAGTGGACTTGCGGTCGCGCAGCAGCGCCATCCCTTCGGCCACGCGGTCGAAGGGCAGGACGTGGCTGATGTGGGGCTTCAGCAACCCCTGTTCGTACCAGCCGAGAAGGGTCGTCAGACTGTCGCGCACCACGTCGGCGCGGAACCTGAAGTAGCCGCCGATATAGAGACCGATGGCCGTCAGGTTCTTGACCATCAGGTGGTTGGCGGGGATCTGCGGGATGTCGCCCGAGGCGAAGCCGATGCAGATCAGCCGCCCCTCGGGCTTGCAGGCGCGGAAGGCGGCGCGGAAGGCGTCACCGCCGACCGCGTCATAGACGACATCCGCACCGCCAAGCGCCAGCAACCGCGCGCGCAGGTCTTCGCTGTCGTCGATCAGGTGGTCGGCCCCGGCGGCCTGCGCCACCGCCAGCTTGTCGGCACCACGGGCATGAGCGATCACGGTGGCCCCCATCCGCTTGCCGATTTCCACCGCGGTCAGGCCAACGCCACCCCCGGCGCCGGTGACAAGCAGCGTCTCGCCGGGCTTGAGCTTCGCACGGTGATCGAGCGCCATGTGGCTGGTTCCATAGGCAATCAGGAAACCGGCGGCCTCCTCGAAGCTCATTGTGTCCGGGATGCGAACGGCGCGGTTCGAATCGAAGGCTCCGGCCTGTGCCAGGCCGCCTTGGCCGGCGAAGACGGCGACACGATCGCCGATTGAAAAGCCTTCAACCGACTCACCCAGCGCCTCGACCACGCCCGCGACTTCCATGCCGAGCGTGAACGGTGGCTTCGGAATATCCTGATAGGTTCCATTCTGGATCAAAAGATCTGCGAAGTTGAGTCCGGCACAGCGGATGGCGATTTTCAGTTGTCCGGGGCCGGGCTGGGGTGTGGGTATCTCGAAAAAGTCAGCATTTCCATATGGTTGCTGGATCTGATACGCGCGGATTGTCATCGCTTCGGAAACCTGGCTGTGGCTTTCGGGTTCATTGTTTCCCACTGACACGGGGACATGGCGAAGACAACGGCTTGCGCCTTAACGGGGAAATCCTGAATGTCGTAACATGTCTGGCGGGAATCCCGGAAGCGGGCGCAACCACAGGTGTCTTGACGTCTACGTCACTCAACTGGCTTGAAACGCAATCGAAAGCGCGTAGAGTGGATCGGGTACCACCCGGCTGCTGCGCGCCGGTCATGTTGAAACGCCGACGTTGTCGGATCTTGTTGTGTGCCTTGCAACCGCGCCCCGCCGGGCGAGGTTTTGTTGTCAGTATCACATAGGAGACAAGTATGACCCATCCAGTCGACGTACACGTTGGAAAACGCGTGCGCCACCGCCGCTGGTTGATCGGGATGACGCAGCAACAGCTTGCGGAGAAGGTCGGCATCAAGTTCCAGCAGATCCAGAAATATGAAACCGGTGCAAACCGGATCAGTGCCTCGCGCCTTTGGGATATCGCCGATGCGCTGGAGGTTCCGGTAGCCTTCTTCTTCGAAGGGCTGTCGGACGACCAGCCCGCGGTCGATGCCGGGCAGGCGATTCCCTCGGACATCCTGGGCGACAAGGAAGCCCTGGACCTGGTGCGGTCGTATTACGCGATCCCCGAGCACCAGCGCCGCCGCCTGTTCGACCTGGCCCGGGTTCTAAGCGACGTCGCCTGAAAATCGGGCGCGGCGTCAACGCCGCGCTTGCAAGATCCGGGGCGACATGGCTATTCGGACGGCATGATAACATCAGACCTGTCCGATCTTGATATCGCCCACCTGACCGCAGACGCCGCCCGGGCGGCGATCCTGCCGTGGTTCCGTCACCCCGACCTGCGCGCCGACAACAAGGCCGCAGGCGGGTTTGACCCGGTGACCGTGGCCGACCGCGCCGCCGAAACCGCGATGCGCGCCGTGCTGGTCGCCCACCGCCCCGACGATGCCATCTG
>JAGQRU010000146.1 GCA_020425105.1 Paracoccaceae bacterium | reverse complement strand
CCGTTCAACCGGGCGCAGCGCGACTGGGTGCAGCGGGCGGCGAAGGGCAAGGACAACACCATCGCATTCGGATCGACGCGGAACCTGAATGTGGTTGGAACGTCGATCTTTGTGAACTCGGCTTTCCCGCCGCTGGACGAAGAAGCATCCCCTGCATCGCCGATGATGATTGGCCCGGGGGCGCGGCACCCTTATGTGGCACGGTCGATCTTCAACATCTCGGGGATGAGCTACGGCGCGATTTCCAAACCCGCCGTGATGGCGCTGGCGCAGGGTGCCAAGAAGGCCGGCATCTGGATGAATACCGGCGAAGGCGGCGTGTCGCCCTATCACCTGCAGGGCGGGTGCGATCTGGTTTATCAGATCGGCACGGCCAAATACGGTGTGTGCGATCATGGCGGGCATCTGGACGACGACCGTCTGCGCGCTGTGGCAGCGCATGAGCAGATCCGCATGTTCGAAATCAAGCTCAGCCAGGGCGCCAAACCCGGCAAGGGCGGGATCCTGCCCGGCGAAAAGGTCAACGCCGAGATCGCCGAGATTCGCGGCATCCCGGTTGGCAAGACCAGCTATTCGCCGAACCGGCATGTGGAGGTGCATGACTGGGACGATCTGCTGGAGTTCGTCACCCATGTGCGCGAGGTGACGGGCAAGCCGGTCGGGGTGAAGATGTGCATCGGGTCCGTCGACGGGCTGCGGGATTTCTTTTCCACCATCAACCGGCGCGGAGCCGATTGCGCGCCGGATTTCATCACCGTGGATGGCGGCGAAGGCGGCACCGGGGCGTCGCCCATGCCGCTGATGGATCTGGTGGGGATGCCGATCAAGGAAGCGCTGCCGCGCATGTCCGACATGCTGAAGGAATACGGGCTGCGCGACCGCATCCGGGTCATCGCCAGCGGCAAGCTGGTCAATCCCGGCGATGTGGCCTGGGCGCTGGCCGCGGGGGCGGATTTCGTCACCTCCGCGCGCGGGTTCATGTTCGCGCTCGGGTGCATTCAGGCATTGAAATGCAACCGCAACACCTGCCCGACGGGCATCACGACCCATGATCCGCGGTTCCAGAAGGGGCTGGTGGTCGAAGACAAGTTCGACAAGGTCGCCGCTTATGCCAATTCGGTGGTGCACGAGGTGGAAATCATCGCCCATTCGGTCGGCGTGGACGATCCGCGCAAGCTGTCGCGGGCGCATGTGCGGGTGGTCCAGCCCAACGGGCGGTCGGTGCGCATGAACGAGCTTTTTCCCGAACCCGAGCCGCTTTTCGCGCCGAAAGCGGGCTGACCCAACGAAGCTGTGAGCAGGGTTGTTTTTGCCCTGCGCCAAATCTGCCCTAGGGTCTGTGCGATCACAGGAGGATTCCATGCGCCGCCAGACCCGACCATTGACCTGGGCCGATGTCACGCCCGAAGCCGATTTCATCAACCGCCGGGCGCTGCTGGCCGGGGCCGGGGCCTTCGGGATCGGGGCGCTGGCCGCCGGGCGGGGGCGGGCTGCGACGGACAGCTATTCCACCGACGAGGCGCCCAACAGTTTTCAGGACATTTCGACCTTCAACAACTATTACGAGTTCGGTTTCGACAAGGGCGATCCCGCCAGCTACGCGCATGTGCTGACCACCGAACCCTGGCCGGTGCAGGTGGACGGTCTGGTCGACCGGCCCGGTACGTATGATCTGGGCGATCTTCTGGAGGGGCTGACGGTGCATGAACGCATCTACCGGTTCCGCTGTGTCGAAGCCTGGTCGATGATTGTGCCATGGCAGGGCGTGGAACTGGCCGCGCTGCTGAAGAAGATCGGCGTGCAGAGCGGCGCCCGCTATGTGGCGTTCGAGACGCTCTACCGGCCCAAGGAAATGCGCGGGCAGCGCAGTTCGGTTCTGGTATGGCCCTATCGCGAAGGGCTGCGCCTGGATGAAGCCATGCACCCGCTGACGCTTCTGGCCACCGGGCTTTATGGCAAGCCGCTGCCGAAGCAGAACGGCGCGCCGCTGCGGCTGGTCGTGCCGTGGAAATA
>JAGQRU010000145.1 GCA_020425105.1 Paracoccaceae bacterium | reverse complement strand
CGCTGAACACCGACATCAACGACGCGACCATTCGCCTGCTGACCCGGCATGGATGCGAGGTCGTGGTGGCCGACGGCGCGGGCTGCTGCGGAGCGCTGGCCCATCACATGGGCCGGGCGCGGGACAGCCACGCCGCCGCAGCCCGGAACATCCGGGCCTGGACGGCGGAGATCGCGGGCGAGGGGCTCGACGCGATTGTGATCAATACGTCGGGGTGCGGGACCACCGTGAAGGATTACGGCCATATGTTCGCCGGGGACGATCTGGAGCCCGGAGCCCGGCAGGTCGCCGCGCTTGCCCGCGATGTCACCGAACTGATGGCCGAGATCGGCCTGCGCGGTGCGGGTCACGCCCGGCCGCTGCGCGTGGCCTATCATGCGGCCTGTTCGCTGCAGCATGGCCAGAAGGTGACGGCGGCGCCCAAGACGCTGTTGCAGGCCGCGGGGTTCGAGGTGGCGGAGCCGCGCGACGCGCATTTGTGCTGCGGTTCCGCAGGGACCTATAACCTGCTGCAGCCCGCAATTTCTGCTGAGTTGAAAGCGCGTAAGGCGGCGGCGTTGGGGGCAACGTCGCCACAGGTGGTCGCGGCGGGGAATATCGGCTGCATGATGCAACTGGGCGGGGCGCTGCAGGTCCCGGTGCTGCATACGGTGCAGCTTCTGGACTGGGCCACCGGCGGCCCGGAGCCATCGGGTCTGCCGCCCGCGCCGGCGCCGCCGTCAAGGGAGCGGCAGCCTGCGCCATGATATCTTGCGCCCGCCAATCCCCCTTGCAAAACCTGACCCATGTGCCCAAAAGGCGCTTCCTGATCAGTGCAGGGACCAGATCGTCAACAATCGGAATTGCGCCGTGAACAAGATGGATTATGGGATCAATGCCTGGGGCCACGGACTCGTCACCGTGATGCCCAATGGCGATGTGGGGCTGCTGGATCCGCTGGCGCCGGGAAGTCCCCCGGTCGGGCTGCCGATGATCGTGGGGGATCTGCGGGCGCGGGGGATCACCACGCCGATCCAGCTGCGGGTGCAATCGTTTCTGGATTACGGGCTGGTGCGGCTGTGCCGGGCCTTCGCCGACTCGATGGCCGAAAGCGGCTATCGCGGCGCCTATCGCGGTGTGTTCCCGATCAAGGTGAACCAGCAGTCGGAAGTGGTGCGCCGCATCGCCGAGGTCGGGCAGGAGCACGGGTATGGCTTGGAGGCCGGGTCGAAACCCGAACTGATCGTGGCTCTGGCGCAGCCTTTGGCCGAGGAAAGCCTGATCATCTGCAACGGCACCAAGGACGACGAATTCATCCGGCTGGCCATTCTGTCGCGCAAGCTGGGCTTCCGCACCGTGATCGTTCTGGAAAGCCTGAACGAATTCGAAATCGTCCGCCGGGTGTCGGAAGAACTGGATACCAAGCCCCTGCTGGGGGTGCGGGTGAAGCTGACCCAATCGGTCGGCGGCAAGTGGGAAGCAAGTTCGGGCGACCGGTCGGTCTTCGGGCTGGGCACGTTCGAGCTGGTGCAGCTTCTGGACCGGATGCAGGAGACCGGGCTACTGGATTGTCTGGTGCTGCAGCACAGCCATCTGGGCAGCCAGGTGCCCAACATTCTGGATGTGCGGCGCACCGCGGCCGAAGCCTGCCGCTTCTTCACCGAACTGCGCCGGATGGGGGCGCCGCTGGATCATATCGACCTGGGCGGCGGCCTGGGCATCGACTATACCGGCGAAAGACGCCCGGGCGAGAACTCGGTCAACTATTCGGTCGAAGAATATTGCAGCGCCGTCGTCGAAACCGTCGGTCACGCGATGGACGAAGCCGGTCTGGACCACCCGGTCATCGTCACCGAATCGGGCCGGTTCGTTGTGGCGCTGTCGTCGATGCTGGTCTTCGACGTGCTGGACGCCACCTTGTACGATGTGCCCGACAAGCCCGAGGCGCAGCCGGACGACACCCATTATTTGACCGACCTGATGGCGGTGGAAAGCTATCTTGACGCCAACCGCGCCCAGGAGTGTTTCCACGACGCGGTCTATTACCGGGATGAATTGCGGGCGCTGTTCCGGCGCGGGGTTCTGGACCTGCGCCAGATGGGCCGCGCCGAGCGGACCTTCCTTTATACCCTGTCGCGGATCAGCGAAGTGGAACGCGCCAAGGACAGCCCCAGCGAATTGCGCGATCAGCTGGAAAATTACGTGGACTACTACCACTGCAATTTTTCGCTGTTCCAGTCGCTGCCCGATGTCTGGGCGATCGACCAGATCCACCCGGTCATCCCGCTGCAACGGTTGAACGAAACCCCGACGCGCCGCGCGGTTCTGGCCGACATCACCTGCGACAGCGACGGCAAGATCGACCGGTTCGTTTTGGCCGACGGGATGCACCGGGCCTTGCCGGTGCACGATCTGATCGAGGGCGAAGACTATCTGATCGGCGTTTTCTTCGTGGGCGCTTATCAGGAAACGCTGGGCGATCTGCACAACCTTTTCGGCGACGCCAATGTGGTCACCATCGCCTTTGACGGCGCGGGCGGCTTCACGGTGGAGCATGAGATCGAAGGCGACAGCATCGCCGAGGTTCTGTCCTATGTGGAATACGACCCGCAGGATTGCCTCGCGGCGTTCCGCAAGCGGGTGGATGGTGCGGTGGCGCAGCGGGATGTGTCCGCGGAAGAGCGCCGACTGCTGATTTCTGCCTATAAGGACAGTCTGGCAGGGTATACCTATTTCGAGTGAGACACTCGCTTCCAAAGAATGGAGACTAGCGCATGACGGGCAATGTTCTGGTGGTTGGCGCGGGGGGCGTCAGCTCCGTCGCAGTGCACAAGATGGCGATGAACCCCGAAATTTTCGGCACCATCACGCTGGCCAGCCGCACAAAGGCCAAATGCGATGAGATCGCGGAAAGCGTGAGGGCGCGGACCGGTGTCGATATCGCCACCCGGCAACTGGACGCCATGGACGTGGCCGCCACGGCGGCGATGATCCGCGACTGCGGGGCGCAGGTGGTGGTCAATCTGGCGCTGCCGTATCAGGATCTGAAGCTGATGGATGCCTGCCTGGAAGCCGGCGTGCATTACCTCGATACCGCCAATTACGAACCTGAAGACGAAGCCAAGTTCGAATATCATTGGCAATGGGCCTATCAGGACAAGTTCCGCAAGGCGGGCCTGACCGCCATCCTGGGGTCCGGCTTCGACCCGGGCGTGACGTCGGTCTATGCGACCTGGCTGCGCAAGCACAAGCTGTCGGGCATCCGGCAACTGGACGTGCTGGACTGCAACGGCGGCGATAACGGGCTGCCTTTCGCGACCAATTTCAATCCTGAAATCAACATCCGCGAGGTCACCGCTCCGGCGCGGCACTGGGAAGGCGGCGCCTGGGTCGAAACCCCGGCGATGACCCACAAGGTCCCTTTCGATTTTCCGGGCGTGGGCGAAAAGAACATGTATCTGATGTATCACGAGGAACTGGAGAGCCTGAGCACCCATTTCCCCGAGATCGAGCGTGCCCGGTTCTGGATGACCTTTGGCGACGCCTATATCAATCATGTCACGGTGCTGCAGAATGTGGGCATGACCGGGATCGAGCCGGTGATGCATGATGGGCAGGCGATCATCCCGCTGCAATTTCTGAAAACCGTGCTGCCGAACCCGGGGGATCTGGGGGCGAAGACCGTGGGCAAGACCTGTATCGGCGATATCGCCACGGGGCCGGCAAAGGACGGGTCCGGCGAAAAGACCTATTACATCTATAACATCTGCGATCATGAGGAATGCTATGCCGAGGTCGGCAGCCAGGCGGTGGCCTATACCACCGGGGTTCCGGCGATGATCGGCACGGCGATGATCCTGAAAGGCGTCTGGACCAAACCCGGCGTCTGGAACATGGAACAGCTCGACCCCGATGCCTTCATGGACATGCTCAACACCCAGGGGCTTCCCTGGGAGGTGCACGAACTGGACGCCCCCGTCGGCTTCTGATGCAAGCGCGGGCGGGACGGGGCATCGAGCCCCGACCCGCCCGGTCGCGGGCTGCGGGCCCGCTCCGGCCCGGCGGAAAGGACTGCGCTGAATGACCAAGATCGATATTGTGGCGGACAGCCGGGCGCGGTTCGCGCGGTTTGACTTGTCGCGGGTGCCATCGCCCTGTTTTGTCGTGGACGCGGCGCAAATCGAGCGCAATTGCCGGATACTGGCCGAGGTGGCCGAGGCCTCCGGCGCGCAGATCTTCCTGGCGCTGAAGGCGTTTTCCATGCCCGCGGTGGCGCCGATCATCCGCGAGCATCTGTCCGGCACGGCAGCATCGGGGATCCACGAAGCGCGTCTGGGGCGCGGGGAATTCGGCGGCCATGTGGCCACGTTCAACGCGGGCTTCAAGGCGGCGGAACTGGAACAGGTCCTGCGCCTGTCCGACCATGTGATTTTCAACTCGCTCAGCCAGCTCGACCGCTTTCGCCCGTTGATCGCGGCGGCGCAGGCGCGCGGTGAGGGCGCCGAGATCGGCTTGCGGATCAATCCCGAACATTCCGAAGGCTGGACCGACCGCTATGACCCCGCTGCGCCCTGTTCGCGGCTGGGCATGCCGGTGTCGAAGATCCGTGCCGGCGATTTGGCCGGGGTGGACGGGCTGCACATGCATACACTGTGCGAACAGGGTTTCGCCCCGTTGGAGCGGACCTGGGCGGCCGTTGCGCCGGTGATCGGGCCGTGGCTGGACGGGATGAAATGGCTCAACCTCGGCGGCGGCCATCACATCACCATGCCGGATTACGACCGCGCCGGTCTGATTGCCCTGATCCACCGGATCCGCGATGCTTATGGGGTGGAGGTCTATCTGGAACCGGGCGAGGCGGTGGCCTTGCAGTCCGCGATCCTTGTGGGCGAGGTGCTGGACCTGACCGAAAACGGGGTGCCGCTGGCGATCTCGGACATCTCCGCCACCTGCCATATGCCCGATGTGATCGAGGCGCCCTATCGCCCGGATCTGCTGGGCGAGACGGAAGACGCGCCCGCCGTGCGGCTCGGCGGGCCCTCCTGTCTGGCGGGCGACGTGATCGGCGATTTCCGCCCCGCGGTGCCGTTTCAGGTGGGCGACCGCTTCGCCTTTCTCGATCAGGCGCATTATTCCATGGTGAAGACCAACACCTTCAACGGCGTGCCGCTGCCGGCCATCGCGTTGTGGGATTCACGGACAGACGAACTGACGCTGCTGCGGGAATTCGGCTATGACGACTTCCGCATGCGTTTGGGCTGAGGAGACCCGATGACCCCGTTTCTGCAAGGCGAACTGACCGCGGCGGAGTCCGATCCGGCAACCGCGCGCTTCCGCGTCATTCCGGTGCCGCTGGAACGCACCGTGTCCTATGGCGCCGGAACCGAAGCGGGTCCTGCGGCCATTCTCGCCGCCAGCGAGGAGTTGGAGCGGCTCTGGCGCGGGGCCCAGCCCTGCGCAGCCGGGATCGTAACCGAAGATCCCGTGCCCTGTGAGGGTCCGCTGCCCGAGGTGATGGAGCGCATCGCCGCGCGCACCCGGGCCGCCGTCGCCGCGGGCCGGATCCCGGTGGTCCTGGGCGGGGAACATTCGCTGAGCTATGGCGCGGTGCGCGGGGTGGCCGCGGCGCTGAAGGACCCCGTGGGCATCGTGCAGATCGACGCCCATGCGGATCTGCGCGTGGCCTATCAGGGCGAGCGCCATTCCCATGCCTCCGTGATGCAGTTGCTGGCCGCCGAAGACGGCATCGCGCTGGCCCAGTTCGGGGTCCGGGCGCTGTGCGCCGAAGAGGCGGCGCTGCGCGATGTGCTGGGCGTCACCTTCCGCGATGCCGAAGACCTGGTCAGCGGCGCGGTGCGGGCCGTCGATCTGCCGGCGGATTTCCCGGAACAGGTTTATGTCAGCTTCGATGTGGACGGGCTCGATCCGTCGGTGATGCCTGCCACCGGAACGCCGGTTCCCGGCGGGCTGGGGTTCTGGCAGGCGATCCATCTGGTCGAACACGCGCTGAAGGGGCGTCGTCTGGTGGGGTGCGATGTGGTCGAACTGGCACCGCGGCCCGGCAGCGCGGTGTCGGATTTCACCGCCGCCCAGGTGACCTATGCGCTGATGGGGCTGGCCTGATCGCAGGCGCGACCGCAGCGCCGCGCCCGCGGCGCTGCCGGGCCCAACCGGCGAAGGCGCCGCTTGGGCGCCGACAGAGGGCGGGAGCCTCCCGGCTCAGTCCGGGTCCGTTGCGCCCAACGCGCAGATGATGCGCCATTCCTCCGCCTGCACCGGTTGAACCGACAGACGCGAATTGTTCAGCAGCACCATGTCCCCCAGACGGCCGTCCGCCTTGCAGTCGGCCAGCGTCACCGGCTTGGCGAAGGCCCGCACCGCGCGGATGTCGACGCAGTCCCAGCGGTCGTCCTCCGTGGTGCTGTCGGGATGCGCCAGCGCGCAGACCTCGACAATCCCGACCACCGCCTTTTCCTTCTGCGAATGATAGAAGAACCCCCGGTCGCCGATCGCCATCTGCCGCATGAAGTTGCGCGCCTGATAGTTGCGCACGCCGTTCCATTCCTCGCCAGCGTCGCCCTTGGCCACCTGATCGTCCCAGGACCATGTGGACGGCTCGGACTTGAACAGCCAGAAGCTGGTCATCCGCCGATCACCCGGTTCCAGGTCAGAATTTCGACCGACGCGAACAGATCGGCCTTGGCATAGGGATCGCCTTCGGCCCAGCGTTCCGCCTCGGCCCGGGTTTCGGCATTCAGCACGATCACCGATCCGGCCATCGCACCCGCTGCATCCAGCACCGGCCCGGCCTGCGCGACGATCCCGGTTTCCTTGATATAGGCCAGATGCGCCTCGCGGTTGGCCTTGCGGATCTCCAGCGCGCCGGGTTTGTCGTGACAGATGAGGACGTGCAGCATGGAAGTCTCCCGGTTGGTTGCGACCGCAGGCTAGGTCAGGCGGACCGGCAAGAGCAATGCGTTTGTTGCCCCCGTGTCGGTCATGCCTTCGGTCCCTTCTTTCCGCCGCCCAGCATCGCGGGCCCGTTGGGATCCAGTGGCCAGCGCGGGCGCGCGGTCAGCGGGCCGGGGTCTACATGCCCGGCGCGCATCAGCTCCAGCCCGGCCCAGGCGATCATGGCGGCGTTATCGGTGCAAAGCCGCAGCGGCGGCGCCACGAACCGGACCCCGCGCGCGTCCGCCACATCCGTCAGCCGTGCGCGCAACATGCCGTTGGCGGCGACCCCGCCGGCAACCGCAAGCGCGGGCAGGTCCGGGGATAGGCCCAGATAGTCGTCCAGCGCCCGGCGCGTCTTTTCGGCCAGCACATCGGCGACGGCGGCCTGAAAGCTGGCGCTCAGATCCGCCACATCCCGGGGATAGAGCCCGCCCTGCGCGGCGATCAGCTGATCGCGCGCGCGCAGGACGGCGGTTTTCAGGCCGGAGAAGGACATGTCGCATCCGGGCCGGTTCAGCAGCGGCCGGGGCAGGGCAAAGCGGGTTGCATCGCCCATTCGCGCCGCGGCTTCCACCGCGGGCCCGCCGGGCTGGGAAAGCCCCAGCAGCCGCGCGACCTTGTCAAAGGCCTCTCCCGGGGCGTCGTCGATGGTCCCGCCCAGCCGTGTGAAGCGGTCGGCGGCATGTACCAGAAGAAACTGGCAATGCCCTCCCGACACCAGCAGCATCAGATATGGAAAGTCCAGACCATCGGTCAGCCGCGGGGTCAGCGCGTGGCCCGCCAGATGGTTGACCCCGATCAGCGGCAGCCCCGCACCCGCCGCGAGCCCCTTGGCGCACATCACGCCGGACAAGACGCCGCCGATCAATCCCGGGCCTGCCGTGACCGCCACGGCATCGACCGCCGACAGAGGCACCTCCGCATCCGCCAGGGCACGCTCCACCGCCAGGTCGATCTTTTCCGCATGCGCGCGGGCCGCGATTTCCGGCACCACCCCGCCAAAGGCTGCGTGCAGCGCATCCTGTCCGATGACCACATTCGACAGGACCTGCCCGCGCCCGTCCGCTTCCGTGCGCACCACCGCCGCGCCGGTATCGTCACAGCTGCTTTCCAGCCCGAGGATGGTCAGCGGTGCAGGGGGCATGTCGCGTCCCAATTTCGGTCCCCATAGGTGCGTTGTGTCATGATCTGCAGGCAGCTACCACTGCGGGGACGAACCAGCAACCGGGGGCGGCGATGACCGACCAGATGGCCATGCTTTTGACCCGCCCGGCAGCGCAGGCGGCGCGTTTCGCCGATGCCGCCCGGGCGCGGCTGGGCCGGGATCTGTGCATCTTGGTCTCGCCGGTGCTGGAGATCCTCGACGCCCCGGGGGCCGCGCGCCTTGCCGTTCCAGACCGGCTGGCCGGCGTCGGGGCGCTGGCATTCACATCGGAAAACGGGGTGCGCACCTTTGCCCGGATGTCCGCCCGTCGCGATCTGCCGGCCTATTGCGTGGGCGCGCGTACGGCGGCGGCGGCCCGTGCCGCCGGGCTGCGGGCCGTTGAAGGGCCGGGCGACGCCGCGGGACTTGCGCCCATGATCGCGCGGCAGGCACGGCTGCAGGGGCTAGGGACCGTGCTGCATCTGCGCGGCGCCCATGCGGCGGCGGATCTGGCGGCGGTGTTGCGCGATCTGGGCCAGCCTGCTGAGGATCTGGTGATCTACGACCAGTGCGAGCGCCCGCTTTCCGAGGCCGCCCGCGTGCTGCTGGCCTCCCCCGGGATCGTGCTGCTGCCGCTCTTTTCCGCGCGCAGCGCCCGGCTTGTCCTGCCGCATCTGTCGCACGCCCAGGCAGAATTGCGTATTGCGGCAATCAGCCCTGCTGTTGCGTACGCAGCGAGGGTGCAAAGATGCGCGCGAATGGAAATTGCGGTCAGACCCGATGCAGAGGCCATGCTGGATGTGCTGGCGGGGCTTGCCGGGTCGCGATGATTTCTTGAGAGGCTACGCGGCACGGGCTAAGCTCCTCGCAGACACAGGGAAGGGATTTTGTCTTGAGTTCCAGAAAAAAGGGTAACACCCCCGGACAATCGCCCGAAATCGAAAACGCCGAGGCCGAAAACCTGCCGCCGGAGGATGCCGCGCGGACGGAGCCAGACGCGACGATTGAGGATGCAGAAATCGTTGAGACCGTGGAGGCGACCGATGCGCCCGATGGCCAGGCCGAGCCGCTGGAGCTGACGCCGGATGCGTTCGCGGACGCGCCCGTCGAAGAAGTCTCGCCAGAGCCGGCCGAAAGCGCGGATGCCGATACGCCGGACGACGGCATCGTGGTGCCGCCGGTGATGGGGGATCCGGGTGCCGTCGAGGCGGAATTTTCGGATGAAGACCTCGCCGCCGAAGATCGTGAGGTGACGGCGGAAGAAGGCCGCGACGCCATTGACGCCGCCGTAGAGGACACGACCGACGTGCCGCCGGACGGCACGGAACCCAAAGCGCCTGAAGTTGCGGCGCCCGCGCCCAGCCCGGCACCGGCCGAAGCGAAATCGTCGGGTGGCGGGTTCATGCCCGCGGTTCTGGGCGGTTTGGTGGCCGCAGGTCTGGGCTTCGGGGCCGCGATCTATCTGGGCGGCACCGGCAGCGGCGAGGTTGAAGAATCGCTCGACGCGCAGGCGCGCCAGTTGAGCGGACTGGAAGCGCGAATCGGCGAAATCGCCGCGGCGGTGGCCGACGACGGCGGCAGCGCGGTCGAGACCCAGCTTTCCGGCCTGACCGAACAGTTGCAGACCCAGTTCGGCGATGTCGCCACGCGGCTTGATGCGGTCGTCAGCACCGTGGGCGGAGTGGAAAGCCAGCTTGGGGCGTCGATCAGCGCCGTTCAGGAAAAACTGTCGGATCTGGATACCCGGCTGGCGGCGGTCAATGACCGGCTGACCGCTGTGGAAAAACGCCCGCTGCAGGAAAGCTCCGAAGCGGCCAAGGCCGCGTTTGCGGCCTATGAGCGGGAACTTGAGGATCTGAAAACGACCCTGGGCGATGCGCAGTCTCTGAACAATCAGGTGAGCGCCGAGATGGAGGCGCGTGCCGCCGCCGCGCAGGCCGAAATGGATGCGGTCGCAGCCAAGGCCGAAGCGCTGCAGGCCGAAGCCGACGCCAAGGCCGAAGCTGCCGCGGTGCGCGAAGCCCTGGCCAGCCTCGACGGCGCCGTGGAACGCGGCACGGGCTATGCCACCGCCTTGGCGGTGCTGTCCGGCGCGACGGAGGTACCCGAGACGCTTAATGCCTACGCGGACAGCGGGGTGGCGTCGCTGCCGGAACTGCGCCGCCGATATCCTGAAAGCGCGCGCGATGCGCTGGATGCGTCCATCCGGGAAACGGTGTCCGACGACACCATGGGCCGGCTGACCGCGTTCCTGCGCGCCCAGACCGGCGCCCGGTCGCTGGAGCCGCACGAAGGCGATGACCCCGATGCCGTCTTGTCGCGCGCCGAAGCGGCGCTTGCGGCGGGCGATCTGGAAACGACCCTGTCCGAACTGGCGCAGTTGCCGCCGGCAGGTCAGGCCGCGATGGCCGATTGGGCAGCGGACGCCAAAGCGCGTCTGGATGTCACTCAGGCAACCGCAGGCCTGGCCCAAACCCTGCTGGCCAACTGAGGAGGCCCCCCATGCTGGTATCCCTGATCAAGTTTCTTCTGTTTGTCGCCATCGTTGCGGGGCTCGTCTATGGGGCTGAGTTCCTGCTCAACCAGGGCGAAGGCCTGCGCATTGCGGTCGCCAATACCGAATTTACCCTGGGGCCGATTCAGACGGTGATCGCGGTCGTCGCACTGCTGGTGACCGTGTGGGTCGTTCTGCGGCTTCTGGGTCTGCTGGTCGCCGTTCTGCGGTTTCTGGCCGGCGACGAAACGGCGATCACCCGGTTTTTCGCCCGCAACCGCGAGCGGCGCGGGTTCAAGGCATTGTCCGAAGCCTTCACGGCCCTGGCCGCCGGGGAAGGGTCCGAAGCCATGACCAAGGCGGGCAAGGCGGAACGTTTGCTGCGCCGGCCCGATCTGACCAACCTGATCCGCGCCCAGGCCGCAGAAATGTCGGGGGACCGTCTGAAAGCGACCGAGGCCTACAAGAACCTGCTGTCGGACGACCGGACCCGGTTTGTCGGCGTGCGCGGCCTGATGAAGCAGAAACTGGCCGAAGGCGACACGGTGACGGCGCTGAAGCTGGCCGAGAAAGCCTTTGTCCTGAAGCCGCGGCATTCGGGAAATTCCGATATGCTGCTGCAGCTGCAGGCGCAGACCGCCAATTGGAAAGGCGCGCGCAAGACGCTGGGTGCCAAGCTGAAATACGGCTCTGTTCCGCGTGATCTGCACAAGCGGCGCGATGCGGTTCTGGCGCTGGCGGATGCGCAGGCGCGCATCGCGTCGGGCGATATCGACATGGCCAATGACGAGGCGATCGAAGCCGTGCGGCTGTCGCCGACACTGGTGCCTGCGGCGGCCATGGCCGCGCGCGCCTATGTGGCGATGGGCAAACCGCGCAACGCCGCTCAGGCGATCAAGACCGCGTGGGCGCATGAACCGCATCCCGATCTGGCGGCGGCTTTCGCGGAAATCGTGCCGGGCGAAACCCCGGCCGCACGGATCCGCCGGTTCGGTACTCTGGCGACGCTGAAGCCCAGCCACCCGGAAACCAAGATGCTGATGGCGGAACTGGAAATCGCGGCGGAAAACTTTCCTGGTGCCCGCAAGGCTCTGGGCGATCTGGCCGAAACCATGCCGACGGCCCGGACGCTGACCCTGATGGCGGCGATCGAACGGGGCGAAGGCGGCAGCGACACGACCGTGAAGGCCTGGCTTGCCAAGGCGCTGACCGCATCGCGCGGCCCGCAATGGGTGTGCGAAAACTGCGGTCAGGTGCATGGCGCATGGTCGCCCATCTGCGGCAACTGCTCGGCCGTCGATACGCTGAGCTGGAAGGAGGCCCCGGAAAGCGCGGCGGTGTCCGATGGTCCGGCGATGGCGATGCTCCCGCTGATTGTCGGTGCGCTGGATGACAAAACCGCAGCTGAGGACGATGACAGCGGTGCCGATGTGGAGGCGGAGGTCGTACCGCCCGGTGCTGCGGAGGCGCCTGCCGCGGCAGAGATGGCGAAGGCCGCAAACTAGGGTCTTCCCCTCGTCCTGAAGTCCTGATAGCAGACACGGCGTCGCCGCTGTAGCTCAGCTGGTAGAGCACGTCATTCGTAATGATGGGGTCGGGGGTTCGAGTCCCTTCAGCGGCACCACTGCACCGGTAAAGCCGACTGCCGCATTGTCCGGCCGTCGGCTTTTGCCGTTTATTGATCTAGTGGAGCTTTCCATGTCCGCGACCTCCGATCCTGGCTTCCGGCACTTCATCAGCGGGGTTTGGGGTCGACCGGAGGACGGGGCGTCAATCGCGCTGTCGGACCCGGCAACAGGGGCCGCGCGGGCGCCGCTACCCTGTTCAAACGCGCAGGACGTGGCGGCGGCAGTGGCCGCGGCGGCGACCAGCGGGTGGGAGGATTCTGACCGGGCGGACCGGCTGGCATTGCTGCAATCGGTGACGGCGTTGATCCGGTCGCGGGCGGAGGAATTCGTCGCAGCGATTTCAGCCGAAATCGGCGCCCCGGTGGATTTTGCCCGCAAGCAGCAAGTCGGCACTGCGCTCGATCATCTGCAATCGATGCTGGCCGCGGCCCGGGCGGCGGAGGACGATGCGCCGGTGGCGCCGGATCTGCCTCAGCACCGGGTGCGCTATGATCCGATGGGGGTTGCGGCGCTGGTCACCCCATGGAACTGGCCGCTGAATCAGGTGGTGCTGAAGGTCGGAGCCGCGCTGCTGGCGGGATGCCCCATGGTGTTGAAGCCGTCCGAACTGGGCAGCCGGACGGCGATGATGTTTGCCGAATGCATGCAGGGCGCCGGGGTGCCGCGCGGCGTTTTCAATCTGGTTCTGGGCGGAGCCGACACAGGCGCGGCGCTGGTCGCGGCGCCCGCTGTGCGCGTGGTCTCCTTCACCGGGTCGACCGCTGCGGGACGTGCGATCGCGACAGCCGCCGCGCCACAGTTCAAACGCACGGTGCTGGAGCTCGGCGGCAAGTCCGCCAACATCCTGTTCGCCGATTGCGATCTGCCGGTGGCGATCCGGCAAGGCGTGGCCCATTGCATGCGCAATGCGGGGCAGTCCTGCAACGCGGCCTCGCGCATGCTGGTCGCGCGCGAGATCTATGACGATGCGCTGGCGCTGGCCGCCGCCGCGGCAGAGGCGCTGCCCGTGGCCGCGCCCGACCGGCCGGGCGATCATTTCGGCCCCCTTGTCAGTGCGGGACAATGGGACCGGGTGCAAAGGCTGATCCGCAGCGGGATCGATGACGGCGCACGGCTGATAGCCGGCGGTCCCGGCCGCCCCGAAGGCATGGCACAGGGCTATTATGCGCGCCCGACGGTCTTTGCCGAGGTGGCGCCGCACATGACCCTGTTCCGCGAGGAGGTCTTCGGACCGGTGCTGACCATGACGCCCTTCGACAGCGAAGAAGAGGCGGTCGCGCTGGCAAATGACAGCGCCTTCGGGCTGGCCGGGTATGTTCAGACCGGCGATCCGGTATGTGCGGATCGGGTGGCGCGCGCGCTGGCGGTGGGCATGGTGCAGGTCAACGGGTGCAGCCGCGCGCCGGGTGCGCCGTTCGGCGGCGTCAAGCAGTCCGGGCTGGGCCGCGAAGCCGGGCTGTGGGGCATCCGCGCCTTTCAGGACATCAAGTCGATCTCGGGCGCGGCGCGGGTCTGAACGGGGTTCTGTGCGCGGTTTCACAGCCCCCGTTCGCCCGCGGGGCTGCAGCGGTCTGGCGCGATAGGGTATGATGGGCCGACCGAGCAAGGAGCCGCATCATGAGCTGGAACCCGTCCATCGCCCCGCAATCGCCCGGCACCGCAGATCTGGACGCCATCGAAACGCTGATCGTACCGCGCGCCCGGGATCTGGCCGGATTCGAGGTGCGCCGCGCGTTGCCCGCCCCGGGCCGCCGCATGGTCGGACCGTTCATCTTTTTCGACCAGATGGGACCGGTGGAGTTTCTGAGCGGGCAGGGCATCGATGTGCGGCCCCATCCGCATATCGGCCTGGGCACCGTCACCTATCTTCTGAAGGGAGAGTTCCAGCACCGCGATTCCCTGGGCACCGATCAGATGATCTTTCCGGGGGCGGTCAACTGGATGGTCGCCGGCAACGGTGTGACCCATTCCGAACGCACCAGCGCCGCGACGCGCGCCGCGCCGTCGAGCCTGAGCGGGATCCAGACTTGGGTGGCCCTGCCCGAAGACCGGGAGGACGCCTCGGCCAGTTTCGAACATCAGCCCAAGGCGGCGCTGCCCTATCTGGAATATGAAGGTGTGCAGGCCCGCCTGATCCTGGGCCGGGCCTGGGGAGAAACGGCGCCGGTTCAGGTGTTTTCAGACATGTTTTACGCCGATGTCGTGCTCGCCCCCGGAACCGCCGTCCCGCTGCCGCAGGATCACGAGGACCGTGGCGCCTATATCCTCGATGGCAGTGTCGAAATCGCCGGGCAGGACTTCGAAGCCGGCCGGATGATGGTCTTTCGCCCCGGAGATGCGATTACGCTGCGGGCGGGCGCGCAAGGCGCGCGGGTGATGCTGCTTGGCGGCGAGACCTTGAACGGGCCGCGCTATATCTGGTGGAATTTCGTCGCCTCGTCGAAGGAACGTATCGAATCGGCCAAGGAAACGTGGCGTGCGGGGGACTGGGCGCATGGGCGGTTTCAGTTGCCGCCCGGCGACGATGCTGAATTTGTGCCTGCGCCTGCGGACTGATCGCTTGCTGCACGCCCCGGATCGCAACCTGAGGGAAAGCTGTAACGATATTCGCGGCATTTCTTTTCCCTTCATCAAGTCGCTGCTATAAGCGCGGTGACGTCGCGTCTGTCGTTGTATTTCTGTGGCGCGGCCGCGTGAGGCAGTCCTGGGGGCGTTTGAGTTGCGAGCATTGTGTTGTGAAGTCCACGGTCGGAAACGGCCCCCTCTGCGCCGTATTGCACACGGTGCGCTCCGGATCCGGGGGGGCAGGGCATGAAATCGACGCCGAAGCGTATTCTGGTGACAGGCGGGGCGGGGTTTCTGGGCTCGCATCTGTGTGAAAGGCTGCTTGGCATGGGGCATGAAGTGCTCTGCGTCGACAACTACTTCACCGGGCGCCGCGCGAACGTGGCCCATCTGCTGAACGACCCGGGTTTTGAACTGATGCGGCATGACGTGACCATGTCGCTCTATGTCGAGGTTGACGAAATCTATAACCTCGCCTGTCCGGCATCGCCCGTGCACTATCAGCACGACCCGGTGCAGACCACGAAAACGTCCGTTCATGGCGCGATCAACATGCTGGGGCTGGCCAAGCGGGTCGGCGCGAGGATCCTGCAGGCCTCGACGTCGGAGGTCTATGGCGATCCGACGATCCATCCGCAGACGGAAGATTATTGGGGCAATGTGAACCCGATCGGGTTCCGGTCCTGCTATGACGAAGGCAAACGCTGCGCCGAGACGCTGTTTTTCGACTATCACCGGCAGCACGACCTGGAAATCAAGGTCGCGCGGATCTTCAACACCTATGGGCCGCGCATGCACCCGCAGGATGGGCGCGTGGTATCCAACTTCATCATGCAGGCGCTGGAAGGCCGTCCGATCACCGTCTATGGCGACGGGGCGCAGACGCGGTCCTTCTGCTTTGTGTCGGACCTGATCGACGGGCTGATCGCGCTGATGAATTCCGCCGACGGGTTTACCGGCCCGGTCAATCTGGGCAATCCGGCGGAGCTGACCATTCGCGATCTGGCGGAAAAGGTCATCGCGCGGACCGGGTCGCGGTCGGAGTTGATCTTCGAACCGCTGCCCAGCGACGATCCGATGCAGCGTCAGCCCGACATTTCGCTGGCGCGCAAGCATCTGGGGTGGTCGCCCAAGGTTCCGCTGGCCGAAGGTCTGGACGCGACGGTTGCCTATTTTGCACAAAAATGGGCCAAACCTGTTCAGGGCGCGTAAATCTGCTGGGGTCGCTTTTCCGGCGGGCATGGAAACCAGCAATAGCGCGCGACGGGTGCCGGAAGTTAACGGTATCGAATCTGTTTATGCTGCATTGCAATTGGGACGGATGGATTAGGATGAGGAACGCGTGACATGACACGAGGCGATAGAATGTCGATTTGTGTCGTGATGCCGGCCTATCGGGCCGAGCATCTGCTGTCGAAAGTCTTGCCGCCCGTTCTGGAGATGCTGGAGCTGGGCGAGGTGGAAGAGGTTTTGGTCGTGGACGACCAAAGCCCCGATGGAACCGGCGCCTTGGCGCAAGCGATGGGGGCGCGGGTTCTGGTGACGCCGGTCAATGGCGGGCCCGGGGCGGCGCGCAATCTGGCGGCCGAAAACACCGATGCCGACATCCTGTGGTTTGTGGATAGCGATGTGATCGCCTGGCCGGGGGGCGCGCCGTTGCTGCGCGGGGCGTTTGCCGACCCCAGCGTGCATGCGGTGTTCGGGTCCTACGACACGACGCCGGAAGGCAAGCCTTGGTATTCGCGATATAAAAACCTCATGCACCGGTTCTATCACCAGAAATCCGGGGAAGAGGTCACCACCTGGTGGGCCGGGTGCGGCGCCATTCGTGCCGATGTGTTCCGCGCTGTGGGCGGGTTCGATGTGGACACCTACAAGGTGCCCTCCATCGAAGACATCGAACTGGGCGATCGCATTGCGCGGGCCGGGGGACGGATCCTCGTCCTGCCGGAATTGCAGGGCAAGCATCTGAAGGTCTGGACCATTTCGAACGGCATCTTCACCGACATCTTCCGTCGCGCGCTGCCGTGGTCGCGGCTGATGATCAACCGCGGCGGATTGGTGAATCAGCTGAATGTTGGGCGGATGGAGCGCGTGAAGGCCGTGGTCGCGGGGCTTTTGATCCTGTCGCTGCTGGCGTCGGTGTTCAATCTCGCGCTGCTATGGGCGGTCCTTGCGCTTCTTGCGGCCGCGATCTGGCTCAACCGGTCGCTGATCGCGTTCATGAATGCCAATGGCGGACCGCTTTTCGCTTTAAAAGCCTTTCTCTATCACCAGATTTACTATGTGTATTCCAGTTCCGCCTATGCGTGGTGCCTGTTCGAATATCACGTTCTGGGGCGGAAGGGGCGGCTGCATGTGCCGTGAGGCATGGCGGCGGATGATGGAAAATTGATGGAAACGGTTGGAACGGGAACCGGAGAAATGGACGGAACGGATATGGCGATAGTGCCGGAAAGCGGGCTTGAAGGACTGTCGCTCAGCGTGGTGATCCCGGCCTATAACGAAGAAAACGCGGTGCGATCCACCGTGGAAGATGTACGCACGACGCTGGATGCAACCGGAATCTTGTATGAAATCATCGTCGTTGATGACGGATCTGCCGATAATACGCGCGCTGAAGCCAAGGCGTCGGGCGCCATCGTGGCCTGGAACGACGTTAATTCGGGTTATGGCGCAACGCTGAAACGCGGCGTCAAGATGGCCAAGCACGAATATGTGGCAATCCTGGATGCGGACGGAACTTATCCGGCGCGCTTTCTGCCGGGAATGCTGGAACTGGCGCGCGATCAGGACATGGTCGTCGGCGACCGTGGCGCTGCGATGCGAAATGTGCCGCTGATGCGCCGGCCCGCGAAAAAGTTCCTCAACTGGCTGGCATCCTTCCTGGCGCAGCGCAAACTGAACGACATTAATTCGGGGTTGCGGGTTTTCCGCACCAAAGAATTGATCCCGTTCCTGCCCCTTCTGCCGCAGAACTTTTCCTTTACCACCACGATCACCCTGTGCATGTCGTGCAACGGCAAGCGGATGATCTATACGCCGATCGAATATGGCAAGCGTGTCGGCAAGTCGAAGATCAAGCCGATCGATTTCCTGAACTTCATCATCCTGATCCTGCGCGTGATTACCCTGTTCAACCCGTTGCGCGTGTTCTTGCCGGCGGGTTTTGTTCTGTTTCTGCTGGGCTTTTTGAAGTCGCTCTACGATCTGACGCAGATGAACCTGAGCGAAACCGCGATCTTCGCGTTTCTGGCCGCGATCATGGTCTGGTCGTTGGGTCTGATCGCGGACATGATCTCGCGCCTCCATCTGCGGCCGTAACGATGGGCGCCGACACTGGGAAGAAGGGCGGGAGACGCGGGCGCTGGTTGATCAAAGCCGGCGGATCCGCATTGATCCTTGGGCTCTTGTTCTGGTTTCTGCCTGAAGGCGGCGTGGTTGAGGGGATGCTGCGCATCCCGCCGCTGCAATTCATGATCGTCTTCCTGCTGTTTTTGGTTGGGCATGGCGTCTCGGCGGCAAAGTGGTGGAATCTGCTGGATCGCGGGTTTCCTGCCGGGGTGGCGCTGCGGGCGCATTTTGCCGGGCTTGCGGCGAATCTTTGTCTCCCCGGAGTTGCGGGTGGGGATGCCGTGCGGGCGGGTATTGCCTGGCGCGCCGCAGGCGACGGCGCCAAAGTGACTGCGGGGTCCGCGGCGGATCGGTTAATCGATCTCGTGGCGCTGGCCACATTGTGCATCGCGGGGGCCGCTGCGCTGGCCGCCTGGGGCGGCGGCGACAGCGGGTTGCCTGTGCTTCCCGCGGCTCTTCTGATGGTGTTTTGCGTTGGCGCCGTGTTTCTGTTCGCGCCGGTCGCACAGTTCATCTGCCGCCGCTTCCCGCGTTTGCCGGGGCATGGCGCGGTGCTGAAGCTCGCGCTGTCGTTTGACACATTGGCACGCCGGCCGCTCCTGCTCGCAGGAACGCTGCTGGTTTCGCTGGCGGTTCAGGCGGGGTTTCTGACCCTTGCCTATTGGCTGGCCAAGTCTGTCGGCGTCTCGGTCCCCTGGCTGGCCTGGGCCTTTGCCTGGTCGCTGGCAAAGATCATCGCGGTCCTGCCGGTTTCGCTGGGCGGTCTGGGGGTTCGAGAGGCGTCCCTGGCCGCGCTCCTGACACCTCTTGGCGCCGATGCGGCGCAAGTGGTCGCGGCAGGCCTTGCATGGCAGGCGGTGTTGTTTCTGACCGGTGGCCTGGGCGCGCTGGTCCTAGCATTGACAGGTGGTGGTTTGCTGGAGCCTGCCGTTGAGCCGGGCGAATGAGTTCTTTTGAGGGGTAACATGGGTTCTGATACGAAGATCAAGATTTTGGGCGCCGGGCCTGCAGGTATCGCCGCGGCCTATGCTTTGAACAAGGCGGGTCCCCATCCCGCGGGCGTGGAGGTGCTGGATGCCGCGCCGCGGCTGGGTGGAAATTCGACCTCGTTTCAAATTGAAGGTATCTGGTGCGATTACGGTTCGCATCGGTTCCATCCGGTTGCCGATCCACACGTTCTGGCCGATGTCAAAGCACTGCTGGGCGATGATCTGCTGCTGCAGCCTCGCCATGGCCGTATTCGCCTCGGCGGAAAATGGATCCACTTTCCGCTGAAAATCACCGACGCGGTCCTGCGTTTGCCAAAGCCCTTCGCAGCATCCCTGATCGCGGACACCGCGTTCAAGAAATTCCGCAAAAAATCCAGCGGCGCGGCGACATTTTCCAGCGTTCTCTATGACGGTCTGGGGCCGACCATCGCCGAGAATTTCTATTTCCCCTATGTGAAAAAGTTGTGGGGTCTGGATCCCGATGAACTGGCGGTGACCCTGGCCGAACGGCGCGTATCGGGGAGTTCCGTGGGCAAGATCCTTGCCAAGATGGTGCGCATGCTGCCCGGACTTCGCAGCCCGACCACGGGACGGTTTTACTATCCGAAAAAAGGGTTCGGGCAGATCTCGGAAACCATGGCGCGTGCGGCTGAGGCCAATGGCGCGACGTTCACGTTGAATGCGCCGATCACCCGCATCGAACGCGATGGCGACCGTGTCGTTGCGGTATGGACCAACGGGGCCAATGGCGAAGAACGGATGGACAGCCAGATGGTCCTGTCCACCATTCCGATCACATCTCTGGTCCGGGCCATGTCGCCTGAAGCGCCCTCCGAGGTCTTGGCGGCGGCGGACGCGATCCGGTATCGCGGCATGATCCTGATCTATCTGGTGCTGGAAACCGACCAGTTCACGGAATACGACGCGCATTATTTTCCGGAACTATCGACGCCGATCAGCCGGATGTCGGAACCGAAAAACTACAACTCCGCCACTACGCCCAAGGGCACCACGCTGCTTTGCGCCGAACTGCCCTGCGATCCAGGTGAGCGTTGGTGGGACATGTCCGATGCGGAGCTGGGGCAGGAGTTCTGCCGCTGGCTGGGCGATCTTGGCCTGCCGGTCACGATGCCGGTGAAGGGGTGCGAAACCCGCCGGTTGCGCCACGCCTATCCGGTCTATGACCTGAAATATCAGGAAAATTTCGACGTCATGGATCGCTGGGTGTCCGGGCTGGAGGGCTTGCTGAACTTTGGCCGACAGGGGCTTTTTGCGCATGACAATACCCATCACGCCTACGCCATGGCCTACGGCGCGGTGGACTGTCTGACGGAAGATCTGAGCATCGACCGGGACGCCTGGACCGCGCGCCGCGCCGAATTCGCCAAACACGTTGTGGAGGATTGAACATGGCTGATGCTCCCGTCGTGGACATTTTGATGTACCATTCGATTTCGGATGCCGCCGGTGCGACCTCGATCCGGCCAGAGGTGTTCAGCGCGCAGATGAAGGCAATCGCCGAGGCGGGCATTCCGGTGATTTCCCTAGACGCGCTCGTTGAATCGCGCCGGATGGGGGCCCTGCTTCCGCCGCGCTCGATCATCATCACCTTCGATGACGCGTATCAGGACTTTGCAGACACCGCGTGGCCGATCCTGAAGCAGCATGGCTTCGGTGCCATGGTTTACGTGCCAACGGATCATGTGGGGCGCGCGGAAAGCTGGGACGGGGCCAACAAGCCGCCGCGCCGGATCATGGACTGGGCCACGGTGCGGCGTCTTGCCGAGGAGGGCGTGGAGTTCGGAAGCCATTCCGTGACCCATTCGGATCTGACCATGCTTGCGGATGACACTCTTTCCATCGAACTGAACGTGTCCAAGGCCGAGATAGAAGATCAGCTGGGACGCACCATCCATCATTTTGCGCCGCCTTATGGCATGTCCAACGATCATGTCGTCAGCATGGCCGCAGGGATCTATCGCACGGCGGTCGGCACCCAACTTGGCCAGGTTCGGTCCGCCGACAACCTGAATGATCTGCCGCGGATCGAGATGTTCTATTACACCAGCATCGGTCGCTGGAAGGCGCATCTTTCCGGTGATGGAGCAGGGTATCTGCGCAAACGCCGGTTTTGGCGGACGGTGCGCCGATACGTGCCCGGTCTCTGATCGCCATGTGCGAATCATGCGCCGTGGGCCGGGAAATGCTGCAATTTTCATCGCGGCAGGTGGTGCGCGCGTTGCGGCGCGATCGGCGGGCCAGCCTGCGCCCTGAAATCGCATGACCAGCACGGACAGGTATGTGGCGCAGCGCCCGCGTCGTGAATTTCTGCTTCGGGGCTCACGACATGCCTAGCTGACGGCGCTATGCCTTTGTAAACTGTCGGCGCAACTGCTTCGACCTACATTTAGCTTCAGGTCCGCGACGGCGTGGACACACTATATTGCGGAGACCGGATCATGGACGGAACGCCCATTGTTGACATCCTGATGTTTCACTCCATCTCGGATGCGGCAGGGCCGACGGCGATACCGGTGGAGATTTTCAAGGCCCAGATGCGCGCCATCGCAGAATCAGGTCTGCCCGTCATCACCATGGATGCGCTGGTGGACGCCCGCCGGATGGGAAAGCCGCTGCCTCCCCGGTCGATCGTGATCACCTTTGACGATGGATTTCAGGATTTCGCCGATACTGCGTTCCCCGTGCTGCAAAGCCACGACTTCCCGGTTCTTGTGTTCCTGACGACGGAATACATCGGACGGCAGGAGGGGTGGGACGGCGCCAACAAGCCGGAACGCGATATCATGGATTGGGAAACCGTCCGCGATCTTGCTTCGCAAGGTGTCGCGTTCGGCAGCCACTCGGTGACGCATTCAGATCTGACGATGCTGTCGGACGATACTCTGGGCATCGAAATCAACGTGTCCAAGGCCGAAATTGAAGATCAGTTGCAGCAGCCGGTATACCATTTCGCGCCCCCTTACGGGCTGACGAACGACCACGTAACGGCGGCCGCGTCGGGCGTCTATCGCACGCTTGCCACGACACGTTTGGGTCAGGTCGGACCAGCTGACCACCTTCACGGTCTTCCGCGACTCGAAATGTTCTATTTCACCAACCTTACCCGGTGGCGTGAGCATCTGGCCGGGACCGGAACAGCCTATCTGCGTCGCCGCAAAATGCTGCGCTGGGTGCGCGAGCGCTTGCCGGCGATCTAGGTCATCGCGGCGGCCAATCAGGTCCGGTTATCCAAGGCTTGCTCATGACATGGCGCCACGAGCCACGTGGCTGATATACAGGCGCAGGCGGGGCGTGTTGATTTGAGAGCGTAAAGATGGCGGAGTATTTGATCACCGGCGGCGCGGGTTTTATCGGGTCCCATCTGGCGCGGCGTCTTTTGGCTGCGGGCCACGGGGTTGTCGTGCTGGACGATTTATCGACAGGCCTACCGGGCAATCTTCCCGCAGCCGCAGAGCTGGTTCAAGGGTGCATCGCCCAGACTGATAAGCTTGACACATTGATGGCGCGGGTGGCCGGATGCTTTCATCTGGCAGCGGTCGCCTCTGTTCAGCAATACCGCGACGGCTGGGCTTCCGCCGCGCGCACCAATCTGATTGGGTCGGTACGCGTTCTTGAGGCTGCGGCCCATGCGGGTGTTCCGGTGGTCTATGCCTCTTCTGCGGCGGTTTACGGCGACAACCCGCATATTCCCTTGGCCGAAGATGCGCCTCTGCGCCCGATCTCGGGATACGGCGCCGACAAGCTGGGGCTGGAGCTGCATGCGGGCGCGATGGCCGGGGCACTTGGGCTGGGCTCCGTCGGATTGCGGTTCTTCAACGTGTTCGGACCGCGTCAGGCGCCCGGGTCCCCGTATTCCGGCGTGATCAGCATTTTCTTCGACAAACTGTCCAAGGGCGCGCCGCTGACCGTGTTCGGCGATGGAACGCAGTCCCGTGACTTCGTTTATGTCGGAGACGTGGCGCGGGCCCTGCATTTGGCGATGGACGCTGCGACGCCAGGCGCGGCGCGCGTCTTCAATATTTGCCGCGATGCGGAGCTAAGCATCAACGATCTGGCCGCTGCCGTGGGGCGTGAACTGGGCGTGACGCCACAGGTGCAATACGCTTCGGCGCGCGCAGGCGATATTCGTCATTCGCGCGGCAACGGCGCGGCGGCACGCGCGGCGTTGGGCTTCGTGCCAGAGGTGCCTCTTTCAGAAGGTTTCGCCGAAACCGCGCGCTGGTTCCGCAGCCGGGTCTAGTTGGTATAAGTGGGTGTTTCCTTCGCGTAGGACACCCGGTGCAGGTTTCTGAAAAACGCGCGCAATTGCGATGCGCCGACTGCAAAGAATATCCCGCCGCCCAGAAGCCCGCGCAACAATGGGTCATCTGTGACCAGAGGGGCCAGAATGATCGCTGCTGCCGCCGCCGCGATCGGATGCAGGACAGGGCGCAGCAGGCTCAGCATGCCGACATGTTTGCGCGTGGCGATCTGAGTGACGCAGCCGCTGGCCAGGATCGCAGCGAACAGCGCCAGTGCGGCGCCGGGGGCGTCCAGAAGCGGTATCGCCACGGCCGCGGACACCACAAGGGTACAGGCGCCGACCAGTTCCGCTCTCAGCAGGTGCTTCTGTTTCCCCGCCGCGATAAGCGACCAACGCCCGTGCCCGGTCAAAACCCTCAGCGGAAAGACCCATGCCAGGATCATCAGAACGGGCGCGGCCGTCACGAAGTTGGGCCCGAATATCAGGGTCATGATCCATTCGGCCAGAAGCGTGATCGCCGTGGCCGCGCCGATCCCGGTCCAGGCCACCACATGGACGGACGATACCATCACGCGGGCCCATGTTTCGGGTTCCTCCCGGATCGTGCGGGTGATCACGGGAAAGAGGTTGAAGAAGTACAAATAGCTGAGCGTTAGCAGGGAAATGATCAACCGCTGCGCCGCGCCCAGCCAGGCCAGGCCGTCGCTGCTGCCCAGCCATGCCAGCAGCACCATGGGCATATACAGCATGAAGGCCCACAGGATGTTGGACAGCCCGACCGCCAGGCCTTCGCGCAGGTAATAGAGCGGTGCGGTACGTGGCCAGCCGCCCTTGAACGGCACGGTCCACCGGTATTGCGCGATCACATAAAAGCCGCACATGGCAAGGATGGACAGAAACTCGATCCATCCTACCAGCTGGATGGACATGCCGGGTCTCGCCAGTACCAGAATGCCGCCCGCAAAGACGAGGGTGCGCAGGGGCTGGGCAAGCGCGGCCTGATGCATCTTTTCATGGGCCTGCAGCAGCCAGTCCTGCTTGAACGGCAGCGCAAGAAGCGACAGCGCGACGATCCAGATCAGTGCCGATACGGCGGGAGGCTGACCCGTCAGCCATCCTATGAGGCCAAGTGCTGGCACCACCAATAGCGCCAGCCCGGTGCGTGCTGTGACGACCTGCGCGGCGATCTGGCCCGCGCGGTGCGGCTTGCGCGCAATTTCACGCACCCCGATCGTTCCGATGCTGCAATTGATCACCATCGCGCCGAAGGAGGCGAGGGAGATCGCGAACTCCACCGCGCCATAGTCGGCAGGGGCCAGAACCCGGGCCAGGGCCGCGAAGGCGAGCACGCCAATCACCATGCTGGTTAACTGGCCGGTCACCAGAGACACCAGATCGCGCAGCAGTTTGGGACCCCGGTTCGACATCAAGTGGCGCAACCGTGCGCGCGCCGGCGTCAGACCGACCATCTTAGGGGTGTCCCGGATGCCGCAGCACGACGATGCCGCCATCGACCAGCGTGCCGTGGAAATAGTGCTCTTCGACAAATTCGGTACCGGGCGCCGACAGAATATCCGCGTGACGCCGTTTCAAGACCTTCGGAAAGGTATAGACCAGCCAGGTTTCTTGCGCCGGGTCGAACGCGGCTTCAAATTCCGTCAGGGTTTCGACCGGTGTCCAGTCAGGGGCATAAAAGCTGAAGGGCAGGGCAGACAGACCCAGGGCCAGGACCTTGGCGCCGTCTTGGCGATGCGCGTCAACATAGGCGACCGCGGCCGGAAAATCCTGTTTCGGATATCGGTAATTCGTGGGCAGAAGCACCAGCGACGCCGCGATCCCAAAACCGGCCAGAATGACCCCGCTTCGGTGTTCGGTCAGGCCGACACGCGGTCCGACGGCCGCGCCGATCCGAAAGGCACCATGGATCAGAAACAGGCAGATCAGGCCCAGGTCCACCAGAAAATACCGCGGCCACACCCGGAACCCGAGCAGCACCAGCAGCCCCAGCGTCCCGCCAAGATGTGCGATCAGCGATAGCGGCAGGATCGCCGCCCGTGACCAAAGCGCGATCCCGGCAACCGCCAGCACCAGCAGGATCACCGGTGTTGCCAGCCCCAGGACCGGGCCGAGCCCGCGCAGCATTTCGGCCAGCGTCCAGAGCGGGCTTTTCCATTCGGCGATCGAATCAGCGCGCAGGGCGTCATCGGGGCCGCTTTGCACGCCGGCGAAAGTATCGCTCATCTGGCCCAGCACCGGCAGATAGAGCAGCAGAACGATGACCGCCCCCAATCCGATCCCCGCCAGCGGACGCAGAACCTCGGCAATCGAAAGGCCGCGTCCGCGCAGGACCCGGCCGACCAGCACCGCAAGATAGGCCAAGCCTTGGCCGAAGAACAGAAAAGCCGCCGATAGATGTGTGAACATCGCCGCGGCGAAGCAAAGGCCATAGGCGACCCACGCGCCCCAGCTGTTCGTGCGCGTGCCCCGCAGCAGGGCCAGACTGGCGATCAGGCCGAAGAAGAGCAATCCCGTATAGCCGCGCGCGTTCTGCGAAAACCAGACATGGTGATACGAGACGGTCATCAGCAGTGCCGCCAGCAACGCCTGTGTCGGGCTGACGACCTCGCGGGCCAAGCGCCACAGCGCCCAGACGCTGGCAACGCCGAACAGCATCGCCGGAAGGCGCAAAGACCATGGTGCTTCGCCGAACAGCGCCGAGGCAGCCTGCGCCTGCAGCGAAAAGAACATGTGGTTGTTCAGTGAATCGTAGGTGGTCAGCAGCGTCCCGGTCGGCAGGCGCACATATTTTATCAGCGTGCTGATTTCGTCGTACCAAAGTCCGGAATTCAGACCCGGCACGCGCAGCGCCAGCGCCAGAAGCAGGATCGCCGCCAAAGCCAGCCGTTCACGCCGGTCGGGCCGCGGAGGGAGGGGACTATCGGGCAAGGGGTTCTCCGCACTGGATAAAACGCCGGGGATCGCCCCGGCGATGCCATTTCGGCCCCGTTGATGACGGGGCCGGCAAGACTATTTGATTGCGATAAAGCCTTCGAAGCAGATCATTTTCTGAATCGTCATGATGTCTTCGAACCCGGCGCGCTTCATCAGGTCGATATTGCCCTGGGTCGAAAATGGCTCAAGAATGCCTTTCAGGCTGCGCGATTTTTCGACGATTTCGGTCGGCGAGAACCCGTTTCGCAGTTTGAAATCGGAATAGAGCTGCGTGTTGATGTCCTGAAACCGTGCGTCCGGGCCGCGCACCTTTTCGAACATGATCAACGCGCCGCCCCAGTTCAGGCTTTCATAGATCTTGGCCAGAACCTCCTGCCGGTAGCGCGGAGGGATGAACTGCATCGTGTAGTAGCTGATGATGAGATCGGATTTCTCCAGGTCGAACAGGCGCACGTCCTGTTCCAGAATCTCGATCTCGGGATGTGCGGCGCAATGGGATTTGGCGGCGCTGATCATCGCCGGCTCCACATCGAGCCCCACATAACGGACGCCGGATTTATGCGCGTTATGTTGGGCGAGCTTGCGGATCAGTTCGCCGGTCGAGGTGCCGATCTCATAGACAGAGCTGTCTTTTTTTACAAAGAAATCAGATAACTGGCAGATCAGGTCGTGGCCTTCGACATAAAGCGGGACCGAGACTTTGATATGATCAACAAATGTGTCGGGCACATCTTCGCCAAAGGTCCAATCCGCGTTGCCTGCTGCAATATGCTTCGTTTCAGTCATTGTCTTGGTCATCCTTGCCCAAAAAGGCTTTATGGCGTCAGATCATCTCACCGCCCGGCGTGTCCGGCCAGCAATTCCGTCATCGAGGTGAATATCCAGTCTTCATCTGCGGTATCCATGCGCCGGATCAGGTCGTGCAAGCCACGGTCCTGAAAGAGCTGCTCCACCTTGCCGCCCTGACCGGGATAATAGTCGACCCCGGCGGTGGGAATTTCCTGCGACAAGGCGAAGATTGAGCCGTGGAAGCGCATGGTCATCGCGGCGTCCAGTTTGCGCAGAAGATACAGCACGCCGTCCACGTCCGGGTCGGACTGCAGCACCCGCATTTCGGCCCGTCCTCCCAGCAGCTTTTGCAGATGGAAGGCCGATTCCAGATCCGATCCGCCAAGTTGAATTGGGTTCATCGGGAAGAACACGAAAACCGGTGGCGTCGGCAGGCTGGTGGCCACCCGCGCCATCGCTTCGGCGCAGGCCTGCAGGAAGCCCGTTTCGGCCCGGCGTGAGAAATCTTCGCCCTTCTTCGCCCATTCATGGCGGATCGGGCGGATATTGATCCCGAGAAGCGGCCGCCCTTCGGTCCCGTGCAGGAGGTCGTCCACCTGTTTGCGTTCGTCTTCTGTCAGGCGCGTCAGGGTCCCGCGACTGGCCAGATAATCGAATGCCGGGTCATGGCCGACCGCGACCTTCAGCCCGTGCAGGATCGGATCTTTGGCGGCATCGCGGGTGCGCACGGAAAAGGCCGACGCGGCGCGTGCGATCTGCCGGGCGACCATGCGCGATGCCTGCCGCTTGAACGGTCCGACACCCACATTCCTTACAACGAAGGGTTTTCCGACCCGTGCCGCGAGGCGCGCGGCTTTCAGGTGCATCACCAGCATGCGGGGCAGATCCATCAATGGCCCGCCCGCGAAGACCAGCGCAGCATGTTGTTTGATGGCGGCGTCCAGGTCGCGGTGGCTGTAGGGCGCGACCCGAACGTTGACCGGCGTTTCCAGGGCCGCGACAAGGCGTTTGGTATGCTCCGGCCGTTTGGACAGCAGCATCACTTCTGTCACGCCGAAATCTTTGTGCAGCCCCAGCAGCACGCCCCCCAGAATCGCCGCGTCCCCCACATGTTCGCCCCCATAGGCGCCAATCAGGACGGCGGATGGGAATTGCTGTGGCAGCGGCGCCGGGCGGCGGCCCAACCCCGCGATCGCGGGCAACCCGTGGGTCAAGAGCGCGACGGCGTCTTCAAACACAGTTGACGGATTCGCTTCCGAAGGCGGTGCGATTCCCAGGAAAAAATGATTGAAATCGCTGACGAACTCCGCCTCCCGCGGGTTGAGTCCCTCAGGCGTCATCATTTCCGGGCGCAGGCCCTTGTCCTGCGCCAGACGAAACAGCGCCTCGGTATAAAAGACCGTCTCAGGTGTCACGGGCAGTGCCAGGCTGTCGCCGGCGGCAGATGCGTTCAGCGGCTCATCCAGCGGTGTCGGACGGCCAGCCAGATAATCGTGGGCACCCTGAACCTGCGCGGGGGTAAGGATCCGGTGGGTCACGACGGGGCCTTTCTGAGCCGGGCGGTGACCAGCACTTCGAAATCGCGATCATGATGATCAAGCTGCGCGGGCAGCAATTCTTCCGCCGCCAGGCCCTGAAGGAAGCAGCATGCGGTCATCACATTGCCATAAGACCGGACTTCGATCCCGTCTTGGGTCCAGAATTCCCCTGCCATCGCCTCCATCGATTGCGCGGTGAAATGCCAGTATTCGCCCCAGTCGTCGACGCCGAGCCGACGCCCGATCTTGGCAATCCCTGCCGAGGTGATCAGAGCCACGCCGCCGGGCTTCAGAATGCGGTGCAGAGTGCGGAAGGCCGCTCTCGGTTCATAAATCATCTGGATGGTCTGGGTGAAAATGATGCAGTCGAACGTGTTGTCGGGAATGTGCGGCGCATCGGTCAGGTCGCCGACAATGGTCGCTTGCGGATTGCCTTCGACATAGTGCAGCACCTCGGGCCGGGTGACGCCCTGTCCAAAGCGGTTGATATAGGCCGGATCGCCCAGTTCCAGACAAACCCCGGTGATGTCGGCGGCGTTCTGCTGCAGGAAGGCTTCGATATAGTAGCGGTCGATCGCCTTGCCGCGATCGAACCCGAAAATGGCGGATACGGGGCTGAGCCGATCGAAATCCCCGAACACGATAGATCCCGCGCGGGGCCATTGCAGGCGGTGCTTCTGACGCATCAGGGTGATCTGATCGCGAAGCCGGGGCGGCAGAAGCTTGCGGGCAAGAGAGCGGGGCAAACTGGTCATGATGTGATCATTAATTCGTTTTGAGGCCGCGCGCGGCAAGAGTTGGTGAAAATCGGGCGGTGTTCCATGGCTGTCGGCCGCATCTTAGGCGTGCGGCCGTTAACAAATAGCATCCCCCGAAGGTTCTGCCAGGCAGCCAATCCTGACGTTGCGAACGGATCCGCGGCAGCTTGGGCACCGAGGCGCGGCTCATTGCGGCAAGGCCACGGCTTTGAAGCTGTTGTTTTCAAACAGCACCGGGCCGCTCCATGGCGTGTCGGCGTATAGCAGCGCGTGCGTGGCGCCGAAGGCGGACCGCGCAACATCCCAGTCGATACCGGCGCGATAGGCCGCATTGATCCGCCGCTCAGCCGAGAAACCGCCTCCGCCAACGACACCGTAGAGCGTGTCGATGCGCCGTTTCCAGTCGGCCAGCGATGCATCGTCAAACGGGACAGAGGTGAAATCGACCACCACCGCGCGGCGGGACAGGAGGCGGAAGGCCTCGTGATCGACGGGCACAACCCAGACCGCGCCATCAGGGCTGACGCGCCCGGCGGCGCGTGCCGCATCTGACGCGTCATCCCGCAGATCGTCGAGCGAAAAATCCGCTTGCAGGACCGGCCAGCCGAACAGTCCCGCCTGACGTGTCAGGCCCGTTGCGGCCAGCACGGCGGACAGGCCCAAAATGGACAGGGCGCGTGCCGCCGGGCGGGCGGGAAAGGTCAGCAGCGGCGCCAAAACCGCCAAAGCCACAAGTGCGCGGATCCAGCCGATATCGGCCCCATATTGCCGTGTGAACAGCAGGCTGAGCGCCAGGGTCGCGGCCAAGGTGCCCCAACGCAGGGCGGTCCAAACAGGTCCTTGCCGGTCGCGGATCAGATACAAGCCCGCCGCAATGGTCAGAATCAGCAGCATCACGCGCGGTTGCGCATCGGTGGCCGCGATAACGGCGCAGAATGTCAGCACCGCGCCCGCCGCCTTTTCGCGGTCCAGCGTTTCTGCCAGCACGCTGGCCAACAGAAGCAGCCCGATCCATTTGACGACCAGAAGCATTCGGAAGACCTGTGCCGTGGCCCAGATCCTGTCATGGGCAATGTCCACGAACCACAGGCTCGCCGCACAGGCCGCGAGTACGATCGCGGTCGCCGCGGCAAGGGCCGTGACGCCAGGCATCCTGTCGCGCTGTGTCATGCCGAAGCCCAGCAAAGCCAATGTAGCGGCGAGAAAAGCAAGAAACGGTTTGACCGACCACATGGGAAATTGCAGCCCCAGATAGTGATGCGGCGCGCGGAACGCGGGCAGAATGTCAAAGAAATCCTCGGCGCTGAGCGTCGGGCCGCTCTGGGTCGTCATGGGGCGCAGATAAGCTGCGGCAATGACGGCGGTAAAGAGAAGGCCTGCACCGGTCATCCGCGCCAGAGGGCGCAGCCGGCCCTCGACCGGCCGGCGCAGCACAACGGAAATGGCGGCGGCGCCATAGGTGATCAGCGCCATTTCGACTCCGATCAGCGGATGCATCAGCGCAGAGGCGGCAAACAGCGCAATCGCGTGATACGGGCGATCGGTGAGGTGCAGAAAACTTCCCCAAAGGGCCAGCGGGATTGCCAGGCTCGCGGGTTGAAAGCTGTCGAATCGCAGGTATCCGGCGAATCCGAGCGAGAAGCTCTGATTGACCACGACGAGCGTCGCGGCCAGCAGTCCGGCGACCGCCGATCCGCCCAGCAACCGTTGCACGGCCTGAAAGCTTACCGCCGCCAGAGCGAAGTTCGAGGCCACCGACAATGCGTGAATGACCAGGGGCACAGGCAAGGTCCAGGACAGCGCGGCGAGCAGATGCGCGTAATAGTACCGCGGTCCGAACCCTGTCGCCGCGTCGATATAGAAATCGCCGGCCGCGAAACCGGGATCGCGCAATCTGGCGATCAGGCTGAGCTGTTCGACCTGATTTCCTACGCCGTAGAGCGCGCCGATCAGGGGAACGAACGACAGAAGGACCAGAAAGATCCAGCAGTCGGTCTGGGACGGAACCAGGGCATGTGGTTGCTTCATGCGGCGTGTTCCGGCGGTGTTATGTCTGCGCCGCGACCGAAGGCGCGGGCCCGCGCGGCCAGATCGGTCTGGCCCTTGCCGTCCGCGACGTCCGCGACGATGTCGAAATATTGCTCCACCACCACATCTTCGCTCCACAGGCGGTCGAAGGCCGCGCGACCGGCGGCGCCGTCTTGCGCGGACAGGGCAGGTTCGGTCGCATAGCGCACCAGCGCCGCGCGGAGTTCTTCTCCGGATGAAAAAAGCATGCCGCCGCCGGTTTCTTCGATGATTTCCGGATAGGGGCCAAGCGCCCGCGCGATGATCGGGGTGCTTTCGCGGAAAGCTTCAAGCACCACCATCGGGAAGACTTCATAGCAGCGCGACGGCGTGACCACCGCGGCGGCGTCTCGGTAAAGCGCCCGCAGTTCCGACATCGGCTTGCGGCCAAGGAATCGCACCCGCGGCCGCCCTTCGGCCAGACGGCGCAGTTCTGATTCGTAATTTCCGCTGCCAGCGATCCACAGCTCTGCGGGCATGTTGTCATCGAAAAGCGGGATGACATCCTGCAGGCCCTTGATGATTTCCAGCCGCCCGACGAACAGGATGAAGGGGCGGTCATGGACCGTTTCGGGCCCCGCCGATGCATCCGCTTCGGCCTTGGGCAGAAATGACGGAAAGATGGTCATCGGCGCCTTGAAGCCGAACCGCCGGTGATTGTCGGCCGATGCCCGGCTTAGCATCAGAAACCGGTCCACATGATGGGCTTCGCTGTTGACCATATCGGTCGCGCGCCAAAGTTGCGGCGGCCGGCGGTGAACCATCATGCAGCGCAGGCAGCGTCTTTTGTCGCAGATCTCTCGATTGTCGCGCCACAGGATGTGGGTGGGGCAGACCATCCAGTGTTCATGCGCGGTATGCAGTTTGATCCCGCTGCCGTATTTCCAGATCCCGGGCCCCCCGATGAGCGAGATATTGTGGAAATGGATGACATCGAACCGGTCTGCCAAAAGCGATTTCAGCTCTTTGGCATGTACCACCGGACGTCCGAGTTGCTGCACTGCAAGGCTGGACAACAAGGCGTTGCCCGCCTGCATCCGGTGCACCGGAATGTCGCCATCCCGATCACTCGCTTCGGGCGCCGTTCCGGAAAGCGTGCGATAGCCATCGGTGTCGTGAATCACTTCGACGTGGTGCCCGCGCGCGCTGAGCGCCTGGGCCAGCCGTTGAATGTAGATCCCGTCCCCGCCGAAATTGAACGGGGGATAGAACGTCGTGACCATTGCGATCCGCAAACCGCCTTTTGGCATACTTTCAGCCCTCAATACACTTATTACGCACATGCGGTATCCGCGAACAGGTAAACACCAGCTTGCACCGGAAGACCACAAAAGTTGCGAGCCGGGACGAAGGTTTTACCACCCGGCGCACCTTCACTGGACACTTCATAGCTGCAACATGCAACCGATGCGTTTATCAATTAAGAATTTGGACTGCTTGGTGTGGGACAAAGCTCTAACACAGGGTCGTGGAATCGTGCTACTTCAACTTCTGACGACGGAGTGTGCCGGTTTTCGTGGCTTCGGGACGCTGCGCTTTTATATTAGATGTTTATGGCACGTATGTGCCAACAGTGTGGAGACTGCCAGATGAGCTACCAAGACCTGCGGTTCGACCAGCAAGATGCGGCGGCGCGAACAGGTTTGGCGCAACGCATCGTAGGCGGCGAAGTTGTTGTTTACCGTCAGGCTCTTCAGGCGTTTGACCTGTATGACTTGTGGCGTGAGGCGACGCTGCGCGGGATTACCAAAAGTGTGGGGAAGGCCGCTGCCGACCGCTGCCTGACCGATGGCTTCCATCGGATCCACGAATGGGTGTCCCCGACGAAGATTCCCGAATTGACCGATGCGGTGTATGCGGAAATCGACCCTCTGGCGTCCGAGTTTCTGGAACGCTTCATGAGCGGCGCCTTCCCGGATGTTGATAATTTCTACTATGAGAAGAAACCGAATGTGAGGTTTCACATTCCCTACGATCTTGCGCAATCGTTCAAGAAAGAATTCGATGAATTTGCGAAAGATCACGGACAGGGCAAAATTGCCGCCCATGGGCCGCACCGCGATAGCTGGCTGGACTGCCCGTCGAATGGCTTGAACCTTTGGTTCGCCATGGGCCGAATTCGCCCGGGGAACGGGTTGACGATTTATCCCGAAGATTACGAAGGCGAATACAAATTTCAACCTTCGGGCGATATTGCCGATGGCCAGAAACTGCATAAGGCGATCAGCTTCGATCTGCATCCCGGGGATGTGGTGATGTTTCACACCGACCATGTGCATGGGTCGGAACTGAACCGGACGAACGAAACACGCTTCGCGATTTCTTGCCGGCTGTCCATCGACAAGCCGCATTTCCCGAACTTGCATTACCATCACTATGTCAATGCAAATTGGCATAAGAGCGCGGCGCTGCGCCCGCTGGCGGAATTGCCGGCGATGTTTCAGCCCAGTTTCGTCAACAGCCTTGCCACCCGTGCCCGGTTCAAGCTGCTGGGGGAAGGCAAGCCCGTGCCGGCGCCCACGGCACCGGAAATTATCGGTACCAAAGTCGGCGATGTGATCGAAGTTGCGCTGGCGGATCTGCCGGTCGGTGAGGTGCACGGCGTGTCCGCGGCGCTGTGCGTTGCGCGACTGTCGGAGCATGAGGTGGTGGCGCTGACTCGGCGTTGCCCGCATGCTGGCGGGGACCTGGCCAATGGCTGGGTGGATGGCGATGCCGTCGTCTGCCCGTGGCACAATCTGCCCTATTCCGCCCGCTCGGGAAAATCGGCATGTGAAAGCCTGCCGGCGCTGAAGCGAGTTTTTTGCGAGATCAGGGGTGAAAAAGTCATCATTGACCCTAAGTCAATAATCGCGATGGATGATGGCAGCGACGTGGCCGGGGCTTATGCGGCTGCGGCGTCAGATGGCGATGTTCAGGCCGGGTAGTCTGCAGCATCGTTAACGAAAAGGAACTGGTTTCAATTGCTGTCGTTCTTCGCCTTCACAGAGGCAGTGAAACGTCGCAATCTTGGGTTCGATATTATGGTGCGATGGAGGGTTAGGGGTATGTATCAGGTGGCGGCGGTGCTATGACCGATTTGAATAAGTCTAGAGTTGTTGTGATCGGCGGCGGTCCTGCGGGCCTTACCGCTGCGTATGAGTTGCAGAAACGCAGCGAGAAACACGTTCCGATTGTATTTGAAGGGTCGAATTTGGTGGGCGGTATCTCGCGCACCGAATCTAACAAGGGCTACCGCTTCGATATCGGCGGCCACCGTTTTTTCACCAAGGTGAAAGAAGTCGAAGCCATGTGGCACGAGGTGCTGGCGGATGATTTCATTACCCGTCCACGCCAGAGCCGCATCTATTATCGCGGGCGCTATTTCGACTACCCGTTGAAGATTTTCAACGCGCTGACCAATATCGGCCCCTATGAATCGCTTCGGATCGTCGCCAGCTATCTGAAGTGGCAGGTGCGCCCGTACCGGAAGGAAGAAAGCTTCGAAGAATGGGTGATCAACCGGTTCGGCGGGCGGCTTTATATGCACTTCTTCCGCAGCTATACTGAAAAGGTCTGGGGGATCGATCCCAAGGAAATCCGCGCCGACTGGGCCGCACAGCGCATCAAGAACCTGTCGTTGTTCAAGGCCGTGTGGAATGCGATTTCCGGGGCCAATGACACCACCAGCCTGATCGAGGA
>JAGQRU010000144.1 GCA_020425105.1 Paracoccaceae bacterium | reverse complement strand
TGGTGATGACCGCGACACCGATCCCACGGTCCCTGGCGCTGACCCAATATGGGGACATGGATCTGTCGGTGCTGGACGAAAAACCCCCAGGGCGCACGCCGGTGCAAACCGCGCTGATGGGGACGGACCGGCTGGAAGCGGTCATCGCCCATCTGCAAAAAGCCATTGCGCAGGGTCGGCAAGCCTATTGGGTCTGCCCGCTGGTCGAGGAAAGCGAAACCGTGCCGATGACCGCCGCCGAACAGCGGTTTGCGGCGCTGCGCGCGCGGCTGGGCGACGATCTGGTGGGGCTGGTGCATGGGCAGATGCCGCCGGACCGGAAGGACGCGGAAATGGCCCGCTTCGTTGCCGGGGACACCCGCGTGCTGGTGGCCACGACGGTGATCGAGGTGGGGGTGGATGTGCCCAATGCCTCGATCATGGTGATCGAAGGGGCGGAGAGTTTCGGTCTGGCACAGTTGCACCAGTTGCGGGGCCGCGTGGGGCGGGGGGCGGAAAAATCCACCTGCCTGCTGCTCTATTCCGGCGCTCTGTCGGAAAGCGCCAAGCGGCGCCTGACCCTGTTGCGCGATACCGAGGACGGGTTTCGCATCGCCGAAGAAGATCTTGCCATGCGCGGGGCCGGGGACATGATCGGCGTGGCGCAATCGGGTCTGCCGCGGTTCCGGGTGGCGGATCTGGAAACCCAGACCGGTCTGATGGAAATTGCGCGCGACGATGCCCGCACGTTTCTGTCGCTGGATCCGGGCCTGAACGCCCCGCGCGGACAGGCGGTCCGGTCGCTGCTCTGGCTTCTGGAGCAGGAGAAGGCGCTGGCCTTTCTGCGGGCGGGATAGTCCCGTTCAGAACCCGCCCCGTTAAATGTTCCTAAAAAGTTCTTTACACGACTCACCTCGGAACATACCAAGAACATATCGGGTTTCAACGGAGGGTTAGGGAATGATACGGGACGTCAGACAGGCTCTGTGCCGCTCATCCGACACGCTTTGGAAAGACATGTTGGGGATGGCCGCGCTTGGCGTGACCTTCGTGTCCATTCTGCATCTGCCCGCGCTTCTCGCTGCGATCTGATCTGCCTGCGACGCCGGACTTCCGCCCTTCCCCAGTGGCGCGCCGGCTTGGGTCTGCCCACCCGAGCCCGCCCCGGCACCGCTTACCTGCGCCGCCTCCTGCCCGGAGTGCGGCGCATTTTTTTGGCGCGGCGGGCGGTCAGGTCTGGGTGCGGCTGCCCGGCAGGGCGGTCTTGGCGCAGGCGTCGATGGCGCCCAGCGATGCGTCCAGGCTCAGCAGGATAGAGGCGTGCCGGTTGGAAAAGTTTTGTGCGGCGCGCAGGATTTCCAGGCCCTCGAAAGGGGCATCGGGCGTGGGGCCGTCCTTTTTCAGCAGCGCGGCCAATTGCGCCCGTGCGGCCACAACCTGATCGGGGGTGGTGCCCAGGATCGCGTTGCCGACGATCGACGCGGCGGCCTGACCCAGGGCGCAGGCTTTCACATCCTGGGCAAAGCGGCTGATTATGCCGTCGGTTACGTCCAGATCGACAGTGACAACCGATCCGCAAAGCGGCGCGCGCACCCGAGCCGTCCCCATCGGCGCGTCGAGCCGCCCCAGATGCGGAATATCCGCTGCCAGCGCGAGGATGCGCTTGGAATACAGATTGATCAGGTCGCTATCGGCCATGGCGGCTTTTCCTGTGGTCGGGTTCCGGATACATACCCCCCCAAACCGGCCGCGCAAAGGATTTGTCATGGTGTTCGACCCCTCCAGCCTGCGTTTCGACGCCAACGGCCTGCTGCCCGCCATCGCGCAGGACGTGGACACGCGCGAGGTGCTGATGCTGGCCTGGATGAACGCCGCCTCGATCGAACGGACACTGCAGACGGGCCACGTGACCTATTGGTCCCGGTCGCGGCAGGCCTTCTGGGCCAAGGGGGAAAGCTCGGGCCATCTGCAGCATCTGGTGGAATTGCGGTTCGACTGCGACAGGGATTGCCTGCTGCTGCTGGTCCGGCAGCAGGGCCCGGCCTGTCACACCAACCGGCGCAGCTGTTTCTACACCGCGGTGCGGAACGGCGAGACGGTCGAGATCATGGCGCCGAAGGCGTAAACCCGACCAGACGCGCGATGCCGGCCGGGTCCAGGCCTTCGGCCCGGAAAAGGGCGATGGCGCGGGCATCGTCCCGTTTGGCCAGACGTTTTCCCGCGTCGTCCCGGATCAGCCGGTGATGGTGATAGACGGGCTGCGGCAGGTCCAGCAGGTGCTGCAACACCAGATGAATCGCCGTCGCCTCGGCCAGATCCTGCCCGCGCACCACATGGGTGATCGCCTGCGCCGCATCGTCGACCACGACGGACAGGTGATAGGATGTGCCCATGCCGCGCCGGGCCAGCACGACGTCGCCGACCTCATCCTGCAGGGCGCGCCGGTCGAACGCGGTGCGGATCGTGCCGGGCGCGGCACCGGTTTCGTCGAACCGGAGCGTTGATGCCCCGATCCGGTCCAGCGCCCGCGCCATGTTCAGCCGCAGCACCGCGTCGTCGGGACATGGCCCGGCGGGGGGCGTGTCGGGGCGGCAGGTGCCGGGATAGACCGGGCCATCCGGGCCATGGGCGGCGGCGCCTTCCTGCGGCGCGGACAGGGCATCGGTGATGTCGCGCCGGGTACAGGTGCACCGGTAAAGCAGGCCCAAAGCCCAGAGTTCCGACAGCGCGGCGCGATAGGCTGGCATCCGGTCAGACTGGCGCAGCACCGGCTGCGGCCAGTGCAGGCCCAGCCAATGCAGATCGTCATAGATCTGCGCTTCCCATTCCGGCCGGGCGCGGCTTTGGTCGATATCTTCGATGCGCAGCAGAAAGGTGCCCCTCGCCGCGCGCGCCAGATCCGCGGCGATCAGGGCCGAAAAAGCGTGGCCCAGATGCAGCGGGCCGGTCGGGGATGGGGCAAAGCGGGTGCGCATGGCATTGCCTAGACCGCGCGTGGGCCAAAGACCAGACAGGGATGCGCGTCGTCAAACCGGGAACGATCTGACGGCGCCGGCGCCGTCAGATGTCCGGTTGCAGGTATCGCAGACAGCCGCGATCAGCGAGCGCATGATGGGGCGCTGCCGCGACGACGGTGTCCCTTCGTGCTTCCTTCCATTCCAGCGATTGGATTGCGCCATCAAGCCATGGGATCAAACGCCTAATGCGCCGGCTTGATGAAGGTCCCGTTGCGCAATTCGGTCATGGCGGTGATCAGTTCATCGCGCGTGTTCATGACGATAGGACCGTGCCAGGCCACAGGCTCCTGGATCGGTGCGCCAGAGATCAGCAGGAACCGGATCCCGTCGGGACCGGCCTGAACGGTGACCTCGTCTCCGCTGCCAAAGCGGATCAGGGTCCGGTTGCCCGACAGATCGCGGATGTTGAGCTCTTCCCCGGCCACTTCCTTTTCCAGCAGCACACCACTGGGCGCCGAGGCATCGGCGAAGGCGCCCGCACCGTCGAAGACATAGGCGAAGGCCCGGCGATAGGTGTCTATCTTGAAGGTCTTCTTCTTTCCGGCGGGCACGAAGATGTCGAGGTATTGCGGATCCGCGGCAATGCCGTCCACAGGTCCGCGCTGACCCCAGAAGCTGCCCACGATGACCTTCACGCGGGTGCCGTCATCGTCCACGATTTCGGGAATATCCTTGCCCTGCACATCCTGATACCGCGGCGGCGTCATCTTCAGGCTGGAGGGCAGGTTCGCCCAAAGCTGGAACCCGTGCATCTGCCCTTTGGCGTTCCCCTTGGGCATTTCCTGGTGCAGGATGCCCGACCCGGCGGTCATCCACTGCACATCGCCCGCACCGAGGGTGCCTTCATTGCCCAGACTGTCCCCATGGGCCACGGTGCCTGCCAGCACATAGGTGATGGTTTCGATGCCGCGATGCGGGTGCCATGGAAATCCCTTCAGGAAATCGGCCGGCCGGTCGTTGCGGAAATCGTCAAACAGCAGGAACGGGTCGAGCTCCTCAGGGTCCTGAAACCCGAAGGCGCGGTGCAGTTTCACCCCCGCACCCTCCATCGTGGGAATGGCTTTGCGGTGGGCGGCGATAGGTCTGATCGACATGGACAGGCCCTCCTTTCATCGCTGGAAGGTGGGGTGAAACCGGGTGCGGCGCAATTCCACAGAATGCGCAGATATTCGCAGGCGATGTGCGCAGTCGCACGCCGTCTTGCAAAACCCACGCCGTGCGGCCAGCAGCCATTCCGGCAGGGCCAGCGCGTTTTGTCTTCAATATCAAGAGGATTTGGTGGAGCCTAGGGGGGTCGAACCCCTGACCTCTTGCATGC
>JAGQRU010000143.1 GCA_020425105.1 Paracoccaceae bacterium | reverse complement strand
AACGCCATGTTGGCGGACACAAAGATTTCGCCCACCGCGCAATTGATCACATAGGGCATCCCCTGGCCGCCATATTCGGGATCGGCGTCCAGCCCCATCCAGCCGCCCGCGCGCATCTGGTCATAGGCATCCTTGAACCCGGTGGGGGTCCGCACCACGCCGTTTTCCAGCACGCAGCCTTCTGCATCGCCCACGGCATTCAGCGGAGCCAGCACCTGTTCGGCCAGCTTTCCGGCTTCGTCCAGCACCGCTTGCGTGGTGTCCCGATCCAGATCCGCATAGCCCGGCACCGGGTGCGCCGTCAGGGAAAGCAGGTCCTGCAGCACGAATTGCAAGTCCTTGGTCGGGGCGGTGTAGGTCGGCATCTCGGTCTCTCTCCCTCGGTGATGGGCCGACCCGCGGCGGTGCCGTAGCCGGGTCGGCGGTCTATTCCGCCGCTTGTGTCGCGGCTGTCAGCGTGGCCAGTTGGGCACGATCCGCATTCAGCTGATCGCGCAGTTCGTGAATCGCGACTTCCAGCTCCTTGTGCTGGGCAATCATTTCTTCCAGGTGCTGCTGGCCGATTTCGCAAGCGGTCCGCAGTTGCGTTTCGTGATGTTCGTCCGCGTGGTACAGATCCAGCAGCTGACGGATTTCCTCCAGGCTGAACCCGAAGCGCTTGCCGCGCAGGATCAGCTTCAGGCGCGCGCGGTCGCGGCGGGTAAAGAGGCGCTTCTGCCCCTCGCGGATCGGGGACAGCAATTCCTTCGACTCGTAAAAGCGCAAGGTGCGCGGGGTCACTTCGAAGGCGTCGCACATTTCCCGAATGGTCATCGTCTCGTTCATGTTTCACTTGTCCTAAGGTCAGCGATGCGTGGAGCCACCGACCTGAGGCCGCTGGAACCGTTTTACAAGAATGAATGACGTGCACGTAAATGGAACGTGGCGTCACTGTTGAGAGAGCGTAGCGTTATTTCGCGGCGGGATAAAAAAACGCAAGATCATTTGCCGCGAAAGTGACCCGTCATCGGCGATTTTTTTCACCGATAGACAATATTCGCCGGTCTACGGCGCAAAAACGGCATACGCGCTGGAAAGATATATCTTTTCTTGAGATTTCCCGGGGCGGATTCGCGGCCGCCAAAGGGTCATTTCAGGCCGCTGGCGGCCTGATCGCGCAGGTCGCGCAGCTCTGCAATGGAGGCATCCAGCTGCTGGCGCTGTTCGGCCAGAATATCCAGTTGGCGGGTCGCCTGATCCACCCAGGCCTCCATCTGTGCGCGGGTGCCTTTCTCTTCGTAGATCAGCAGCCACTGGCGGATCTCTTCCAAGGAAAACCCGAACCGGCGCCCGCGCATGATCAGCACCATCCGCGCCACTTCGCGCGGCGTATAGAACCGGCTGCGGCCTTCTTTCTCCGGCTGCAGCAATTCGATGTATTCGTAATAGCGCAGGGTGCGAGGCGTGACGTCGAATTTCGCGCACATCTCTTTGAACGACAGTCGCTGATCGGTCATCGCCGGCTCCCGTAGGGACGTGTTCCTGTTGCTGGAAGGAAACCGGATTTCGGGCGTCAGGTCAACGGACCCGCTGGACGCGGGCAAGGTCGGCGGCTAGGTGTATGGGGCGAACAACGGGGGCGGGCAGATGGGCAAAGACGGGGCCGAACAGGTCAGACAGTTTTTCAGCAACCTGCCCTATGCCCAGACCCTGCGGCTTGACCTGCAGGAGCTTGGGGCGGGCTGGGCGGTGATGGTGCTGCCTTATCACGAGGACCTTATCGGCGATCCGGCGACCGGGGTGGTGCATGCGGGCGCGGTGTCGGCCTTGCTGGACACCACCTGCGGGGCGGCGGTCGCGTCGCATCCCGACACCGGCGCGGTCACGGCGACACTGGATCTGCGCATCGACTATATGCGCGCGGCGGTGCCGGGGCAGACCCTGCGTGCCCGGGCCGAGGTGATCCGCGTGACCCGGTCCATCGCTTTCGTGCGTGCCGAAACCCATGATGACGGGGACGACCCCATCGCCACGGCGACCGGCGCCTTCACCGTGACCTGACAGACCGGAGCGCGCTCATGTCCACATCCCGTCCGCCGCTCGAACCGGTTCAAGTCGTCAAGCAACGCCGCGATGCGACCCTGGCGGCATTGGTGAACCGGGTGCCGTTCATCCGTGTGCTGGGCGTTCATTTCGAACGCCGCGGGGATGAGCTGACGGCGGTCATGCCGTTTGACCCGCGGCTGATCGGCAACCCGATGCTGCCGGCCCTGCATGGGGGCGCGACCGCAGGGTTTCTGGAGGTCGCGGCGGTCATCGAACTGACCTGGACGCAGTTGTGGAATGACGTGGAAACAGGTCGTGTCACGCCTGAAGATCTGAGCGGCGCGACCGCGATCCGGATGCCGAAGACGGTGGATTTCAGCGTCGACTATCTGCGGTCGGGCCTGCCGCGCGATGCCTATGCGCGGGCGCGGGTGAACCGGTCCGGGCGGCGCTATGCCAGCGTGCATGTGGAAGGCTGGCAGGACAATCGCAGCCGTCTTTTTGCGCAGGCTACGGGGCATTTCGTCATGCCGGCCCCGGCGGAATAGACCGTGACCGTCATGTCGGATCTGGTGATGCCGACCCATCGCCGCGTGCTGCGCATCGCGTTTCCCATCGTGCTGTCGAACGCGACGGTGCCCATCCTGGGCGTCGTCGACACGGGCGTGGTGGGCCAGCTTGGCGCCGCCGAACCGATCGGCGCGGTCGGGCTGGGCGCCATCATCCTGACCGCGATCTATTGGATTTTCGGCTTCCTGCGCATGGGCACGGCCGGATTGACGGCGCAGGCGCTGGGCGCTCGGGACCGGGCTGAGGTGGTTGCGCTGCTGTCGCGCGCGCTGCTGTTGGCTGCGGTCGCGGGGCTGGGGCTGATCGCGCTGCAGGCGCCGCTTTTTGCCGGCGCGTTTCTGGTCGCGCCCGCGTCGGCGGGGGTGGAGGATCTGGCCCGCGGCTACATGGCCATCCGGGTGTGGTCCGCGCCGGCGGCCATCGCCATCTATGGCGTGACCGGCTGGCTGATCGCGCAGGAACGGACGCGCGCGGTTCTGGTGCTGCAGGTCTGGATGAACGGGCTGAACATGGCGCTCGACCTGCTGTTCGTGCTGGGACTGGGCTGGGGGGTGGACGGGGTGGCCGTGGCCACGTTCCTGGCGGAATGGAGCGGTCTTGCGGTGGGATTGTGGTTCTGCCGCGATGCGCTGCGCGATCCGGCGCTGCGGGCCTGGGAGAGGGTGTTCGACCGGGCGCGTCTGGTCCGCATGGCGGCGCTGAACCGCGATATCCTGATCCGGTCGGTGCTGCTGGAAGCGATCTTCGTCTCGTTCCTGTTTTTTGCCGCCGATCTTGGCGATGTGACGCTGGCTGCAAATCAGGTGTTGCTGCAATTCCTGCACGTGACCGCCTATGCGCTGGACGGGTTCGCTTTCGCCGCCGAAGCCCTGGTCGGGCAGGCGTTGGGAGCGAAGGCGCGCGGGGCGCTGCGCCGTGGTGCCGTGCTGACCAGCCAATGGGGGTTTGCCATCGGGCTGGCTCTGGCCTTGGGGTTCGCAATCGGTGGCGGGCGGCTGATCGACCTGATGACCACGGCCGAAGATGTCCGGCAGGCGGCGAAGGCGTTTCTGCCCTGGATGCTGGCGGCGCCGATCCTGGGGGCTGCGGCGTGGATGCTGGACGGGATCTTCATCGGCGCAACCCGGTCCCATGACATGCGCAACATGATGGTGGTCAGTGCCGGGGTCTATGCGGTTGCGGTGGCCCTGCTGGTGCCGGCTTTCGGCAATCACGGGCTTTGGGCGGCGCTGATGATCAGCTTCGTGGCGCGCGGGATCACGCTGGGTCTGCGCTATCCGGCGCTGGAAGCTTCGGCGGAGGCCTGAGCGGCGTCAGAGCCAGTCGTCGCGCCCCGATCCGACCGCTTCGGCCACCGTGGAAAATCCGTCCCGGGCCAGCAGATCGTCCAGCCCTTCGGCCAGCCTGCGCGCCAGCGACATCCCGTCATAGACCAGCGCCGAATAGACCTGCACCGCCGATGCCCCGGCGCGGATTTTCTCATAGGCCTGCCGCGGCGTCGAAATCCCGCCGACGCCGATCAGCGGCAGCTTGCCCTCGGTCATCTCTGACAGGCGGGCCAGTATGCGGGTGGATTTGTCAAAGAGCGGCGCGCCCGACAGCCCGCCCTTTTCCAGCGCGTGCGGCCCGTGCAAACCGGGTCTGGCGAGCGTCGTATTGGTGGCCACGATGCCATCGACGGAGGACCCGAGCGCCACATCCGCGATGTCGGCAAGTTCGCTTTCGGTCAGATCCGGCGCGATTTTCAGGAAGACCGGCACCGGGCGGGGCATCCGGCCACGGGCGTCGACCACGCCGGTCAGCAGTGCCCACAGCGCCGCGCGCCCCTGCAGGTCGCGCAGGTTTTCGGTGTTGGGCGACGACACGTTCACGGTGACGAAATCCACATGCGCACCGCAGGTTTCCAGCACCGTCACATAGTCGTGCGACCTGTCCGCGCTGTCCTTGTTGGCGCCCAGATTCAGTCCGATCACCGCGCCTTTCGGCCGTTCGGCCAGCCGCGCGGCAATCGCCGGCGCACCGTCATTGTTGAACCCGAAGCGGTTGATGATCGCGCGGTCCTGCGACAGACGGAACAGGCGCGGGCGCGGATTGCCCTCTTGCGGGCGCGGTGTCGCGCCGCCGACCTCCAGAAACCCGAATGCCTGCTGCGACAGCGGCTCCAGCACCGTCGCGTTCTTGTCGAACCCGGCGGCCAGGCCGATCGGGTTGGGCAGGTCCAGCCCCGCCAGCCGCGTGCGCAGCCGCGCCGACCGCACCGGCCCGTCCCCCGGCACCAGACCGGACTGCAATGCCTTGATGGCCAGCCCGTGGGCGTCTTCCGGGTCCAGCCGGTGCAGCGCCCAAAGACCCAGCTTTTCGCGCAGGCTCATGCGGGCAACTCGGGAAACAGGTGGCGCCCGTCCTGGCCCAGCGGCAGCGGTGCCGACCAGATCACATCGGTCATCCTGAGCGCCCGGTAAAGATGCGGAAACCGGTCGCCGCCGCGCGACAGTTCCCATTTCAGATCCTCGCCCAGCGGGACCGCGGGAACGGCGCACAGGATCAGATCTTCGGCACCTGCGAAATGCCGGGCGGCGGTTTCGGCCACCTGCGCAGCAGTCGAAAAATGCACGAACCCGTCGGCAAGATCGACCGGCGCGCCGTAGCTGCGCCCATGCGCTTGCAAATCGGCCCATTCATCGGCCCGGAGGATCTTGAAAATCATCATGGCGAGGGCATGCCGCCTTTGCCCGGGGCACGTCAAGTCCCGCGCGATGTGAGGACTTGCCACGCCGGGGGTTCGCGACCACTCTGGCGGCATACACTTATAACGGAGAACCCTTCCGATGCGTAGACTCCTGACGGTCTCTGCCGCCGCGGCCAGCATGCTTTCAAGCGCGGCCTGCGCGGATTTTTCTTTGACGATCCTTCATACGAACGATTTTCACGCCCGGTTCGAACCGATCACCAAATACGACAGCGGCTGTGCGGCTGAGGACAATGCGGCGGGCGAGTGTTTCGGCGGCACGGCGCGTCTGGCCACGGCCATTGCCGCGGCGCGAGCGGCGGCGCCGGTGTCGATTCTGGTGGATGGGGGCGACCAGTTTCAGGGCACGCTCTTTTATACCTATTACAAGGGCGCCGTCGCCGCCGAGATGATGAACAAGCTCGGCTACGACGCGATGACCGTGGGCAATCACGAATTCGATGACGGGCCCGAGGTTCTGCGTGGCTTTGTCGATACGGTCGCCTTTCCGGTGCTGATGTCGAACGCCGATCTGTCATCGGAACCGGTCCTGGCCGGAAAGATCGCCAAATCGACCGTGATCGAACGGGGCGGCGAAAAGCTGGGGCTGATCGGTCTGACGCCTCTCGATACGCCGGAGCTGTCCAGCCCGGGGCCGAATATCAGCTTCAGCGATCCGGCGGCGGCGGTGCAGGCCGAGGTCGACAAGCTGACCGCCGATGGTGTGACCAAGATCATCGTGCTGAGCCATTCGGGCTATGCCGTCGATCTGGCGGTCGCCGAAGCGACGACCGGGGTCGATGTGATCGTGGGCGGGCATTCCAACACCTATCTGTCCAACAGCTCGGACAAGGCGGTCGGGCCCTATCCGACCATGGTGGGCGACACCGCCGTGGTGCAGGCCTATGCCTATGGCAAGTTCCTGGGCGCGCTGGATGTGACCTTCGACGATGCCGGACAGCTGTTGGAAGCGACGGGCGAGCCGCTGATCATGGACGCCGCCGTCGCGGAAGAACCGACTTATGTGGAGCGTATCGCGACGCTGGCGATCCCGCTTGACGAAATCCGCCAGAAGGTCGTGGCCGAAGCGGGCAGCGCCATTGACGGCGACCGGGCGGTCTGCCGGGCGATGGAATGCGCGATGGGCAATCTGATTGCCGACGCCATGCTGGCGCGGGTGAAGGATCAGGGGATCCAGATCGCGCTGCAAAATGGCGGCGGGGTGCGCGCGTCCATCGATGCCGGTCCGGTGACGATGGGCGAGGTTCTGACCGTCCTGCCGTTCCAGAATGTGCTGTCCACCTTCCATCTGACCGGTGCGCAGGTGATCGCGGCGCTGGAAAACGGGGTCAGTCAGGTCGCGGACGGGGCAGGGCGGTTTCCGCAAGTGGCGGGGCTGCGCTTCGTGGCCGATCTGAGCGCCGAGCCCGGCGCGCGCGTGTCCGAGGTTCTGGTCGAAGGCCCGGACGGGTTCGCCCCGATAGACCCCGCCAAGACCTATGGCGTGGTGTCGAACAACTTCCTGCGCGGTGGCGGGGATGGCTACAGCGTGCTGGAAGACGCCACCAACGCCTATGATTTCGGCCCCGACCTGGCCGATGTCACCGCGGAGTATCTGGCCGCGAATGCGCCCTATACCCCGTATACGGACGGGCGCATCACGGTCAAATAAGGCCTAGCAGTCGGGGCTGCCGGTCGTTTCTTCGCGGCGGCCCCTGATCATGTCCTGCACGGCGTTCGCCCCGTCCTGCATTTCCTGGCGGCTGGTGTCCCTGGGGTTCATCGCCGGGTCGGTGAACGCGCGCTCCACAGCCGCGGACGCCTTGGCCGCCTGCCCGGTTTCGGAATAGATCGCTGCTTGGGTGAACTGGCTGAACAACTGGATTTCGGGGCGTTCGGAGCCCGCTTCATGCTGGCTCAACCGCAGCGCTTCGTCGAAATTGCACGCGGCGGCCGCTTCCAGCGCGGCGGCATTTCCGGCGCCGATCATGCTGGCGACCATTTTCGATTTCTGGGTGGCGCAGCCGCCAAGCACCAAGGCTGCGGCAAGCAGGGCGATCATTCGCATCCCGTATCTCCCGATCCGTTCGTTGACGGGGTCCACCCAACCCGACGCGGCCGATCTGTCAACCCGGCCAGACGCCGCCCGGTCCCGGTTTGCGGCCCCGGGCCGGGCGGCGATCCTGCCTTAACGACGTCTGCGGCGGCGCAGCCAGCCGAGCGCCGCGAGCCCCGCCCCAAGCGCAGGCAGCGCCGGAGGCAGCGGGACGGGCGCCACCGATTTCAGTTCAAACACCACCTGCGGGTTTTTCAGCCCGGCATCGAGCCCTTCCTCGGCGCGGATGATGCCGATGCCGGGGGCATAATACTTGATCTCGCGCGCCGTGGGATCCAACTGGGTACCCTCCCGGATCGCGATCACCTGGCTGAAATCCCCATAGCCGATGCTGAGATCCAGCCCGGTTGCGAGGATTTCAGCTTCGTCCAGCGCCCCGTCCGCGGCGGCGAATTCCTGAAAATAGGCCAGACCGGGGGTCGGGGCGGCGGGCATGATGAAGCCGGGAAGCGCGCCGTTGATGCCAGCGATCCAGGACGACGCGTTGTTGGTGGAAAGCAGCGTGCCGTCGTCGTCATAGACGTAGTTGGTCACGTCTTCGCCCAGATACCAGACGTTGCCTGCGTCGTCCTGCGCGTAATAATCATAGGTCTGTTCGACCAGCAGCCCGTTTTCAAACGCCTGATCGACCAGCGTTCGGCTTTGCACTCCGGCAATGACCGGACCGCCTTTCCTGCTGGTCAGGATGGATTTTTCGGTAAAGGGCTCTCCGTCGTCGTCCACCCCGGACGCGGTCAGCACCACCCGCTGGCGCGGGATCACCGGGAAATAGGGGTGGTCGATGGGGCGGCCGGGCTGAAAGACCGCGTCGCTGAAATCCGGCAGCAGCGGCGCGGCGCTGATGGCGGAACCCGCCAGCAGCGCGGTCAGGGAATAGACCGCCAGCGGCGGAATGTATCGGATCATCGGGAAACCTCCGGGTTGGACCATGCGAAGCGCGTGGCAGCGCCAGAGAAGCAGGCGGTGCCGCGCCCGCGCCATCCGACCGGCGCAGGATCCGCGCCGAAACCGCGCCGAAACCGCGATGCCCGGGCATTGGCGGGTGTATCCGACGGATGTAGGATGGTGCCGGACCCGGGCAGCGCCCAGGGTTCTGAAGGTTTCAAGCCGCTGAGGGAGCGTGCCGTGACTATGACCTCTGTGCCCACCCTGCGCCGCAGTCTGATCCTGGGGGCGTTCTGGCTGGGCTTGTCGGCGGTGCTCGCCACGCTTGACCCGCTGCTGGAAGGCGAGCCGATGACCGTGCGCGGCTGGTTTGTGGATCTTTACGACAAGGGTCTGCTGGTCGCGATGATGCTGGTCAGCGCGCTGGTTGTGGTGCGGGTCATGTGGCTGGAGGAAGGTCAGGCCCGGCTGGAAGCGGATCTGACCCGCGCTCATGTGGATGGCGAAGCCTGGCGCAGCCGCAGCCGGCAACTGGTGGCCGGGCTGTCGCTGGCCATCGAAACCCAGTTCGCCGATTGGGAACTGACGCCCGCTGAAGCCGATATTGCCGGTCTGTTGCTGAAAGGGGCATCGGTGAAGGACATTGCCACGCTGCGCCGGACCAGTCAGGCGACGGTCCGCCAGCAGGCGCAGGCGATCTATCGCAAATCCGGGCTGGG
>JAGQRU010000142.1 GCA_020425105.1 Paracoccaceae bacterium | reverse complement strand
CTTCATCGCGCAGACGCTGGATGAAATAAAGCACCGGGTCATTGCGGCGCAAGGCAAAGGCCCGCTGCCCGGGGCGGTGGAATTCTTCCTTGCCGGCGTCGCGGTCGACGCCTTTCGCCACCCCGACCATCGGGATGTCCGGCACGCCCAGATCGTCCAGAACCGCCTGTACCGCGCTGACCTGCCCGGGGCCGCCATCGATCAGCAGAAGGTCCGGCCAGCCCGCCGACCCCCGGTCCGGGTCTTCCTTGATCAGCCGTTGCAGGCGCCGGGTCAGAACTTCGGTCATCATGGCGAAATCGTCGCCGGGCGTCAGGTCGGTGCCCTTGATGTTGAACTTGCGATAGGCGCCCTTTTCAAACCCGTCGGGCCCGGCAACTATCATCGCGCCGACCGCGTCGCTGCCCTGGATATGCGAGTTGTCATAGACCTCGATCCGCTGCGGCGGGGTTTCCAGCCCGAACGCCTCGGCCAGACCGCGCAGCAATTTGCCCTGCGTTGCGGTTTCGGCCATCTTGCGGGCCAGGCTTTCGCGCGCATTGCGCGCGGCACCGGCGACCAGTTCGGCCTTTTCCCCGCGTTTGGGAACCTCCAGAGCGACCTTGCGGCCGGCTTTCTGGGTCAGGGCGTCCGCCATCAGGTCGTCATTGTCCACCGGATGCGACAGCAACAGCCGGCGTGGCGGCTGCGTGTCGCCATAGAACTGGCCCAGAAACGCTTCCAGCACCTCGCTTTCATCGGCATCTGCCACGATGCGGGGATAGAAATCGCGGTTGCCCCAGTTCTGATTGGCACGGATGAAAAAGACCTGCACGCAGGCCTGCCCGCCCTCCATGTGCAGGGCGATCACGTCGGCTTCATCGACGCCGCGAGGGTTGATGCCCTGGGCGGTCTGGACCTGGGTCAGGGCGCGGATCCGGTCTCGCAACGCGGCAGCGCGCTCGAACTCCATGGCTTCCGCGGCCTCGGCCATCTGACGGGCCAGACTTTCCTGCATGTCGGTCGACCGCCCGGACAGGAACCGTTCGGCATCGGCCACCAGAGCAGCATAGCCCGCCGCGCTGATTTCGCCGGTACAGGGCGCGGCGCAACGCTTGATCTGAAAGAGCAGGCAGGGCCGGGTGCGGCTTTCGAACATGGCATCCGAACAGTTGCGCAGCAAAAACGCCTTCTGCAGCTGGTTCAGCGTGCGGTTCACGGCGCCTGCGCTGGCAAAGGGACCGTAATAGTTCCCCTTGGCTGATTTCTTTCCGCGATGCTTGCGGATCTGCGGAAAAGGGTGATCGCCGGTGACCAGAATGTTCGGGAAGCTCTTGTCGTCCCGCAGCAGCACATTGTAGCGCGGCTTGAGCTGTTTGATCAGGTTCTGTTCCAGCAGCAGCGCTTCGGTTTCGGTGCGCGTGGTCAGAAACATCATCGACGCGGTTTCCGAAATCATCTGCGCGATGCGTCCCGAATGACCGGACGGCCGGGCGTAGTTCGCCACCCGTGCTTTCAGGTTCCGGGCCTTGCCGACATAAAGCACGCGCGCCTGCGCATCCAGCATCCGGTAGACGCCGGGCGAACCGTCCAGGGTCTTCAGATAGGCCTGAATGCAGGCGTGGCCGCGCGGGGTGTCAAGGTCTGGAATATCGGGCATCGGCACTTCCGAAGCGATTCTCACGAGCCCTGCAATCTTTCAGCGGCAAGCTCAAGGGTAAACATGTCCACGGAACCTGTGGATAAATCTGGTGGTAAGTTTCGGACGGACCGGATTTCCCTTTGTTGTAAGGGGAGTTCGTTGATTTGATTAAAATATGGGCGTGATCTGCAACCGATTGTTTTTCGGCATCTTTTTTCTTTTCACTAGGTAACAAACTGAAATCCTTAACATTTTTATTAACCTTGTGTGACATTTCGTGAACAGGTGCACAACTTTACCGCAAGGTCACTCCACCCCGGCCACATCGGGGGTTTCCCAGCCCAGATGCTGCCCGCCATCGACGCATAAAATCTGGCCCGTTACCGCGGGAGCGTTAATAAAATAGATCAATGCCGCGGTGATGTCCGAAGGGTTCACGCCCCGGCCGAGAATCGTCGCCGCGCGTTGCTGGGCAAAGGCATCTGCCGATTGCCGGCCTCCTTGCAGGGTGGGGCCCGGACCAATGGCATTGACCCGGACATGCGGGGCCAATCCCTGGGCGGCGGTGCGGGTCAGGGCCCACAGGCCCATCTTGGCGATGGTATAGCTGGCAAATTCGGGGGTCAGCTTGCGCACCCTCTGGTCGATCATGTTCACCACAAGCCCCCGGGCCAGCGGCTCTCCCTCGCCGTCGGAGTCGGCCTTGGGCACCTGCCGGGCGAATTCCTGCGTCAGAACGAAGGGCGCGCGCAGATTGCTTTCCATGTGCCGGTCCCAGCTTTCGCGGGTGGCGCTGCCCATGTCGTCATGTTCGAAGATGGACGCATTGTTGACGAGCACCGTCAGCGGCGCTCCAAGCGCCGCTGAGGCGCGGCTGACCAGCGGCGCGGTCTGCGCCTCGTCCAGAAGATCCGCGCCCACAGCAACGGCCTTGCGGCCCCTGGCGGTGATTTCGGCCACGACCTCTTCGGCAGCCTCGCGGGAACTGGCATAATGCACGGCCACGTCATGGCCCGCATCCGCCAGCGCCAGTGCCATGGCCCTGCCCAGCCTTTTTCCCGCACCGGTTACAAGGGCTGCCTGGGTCATGGGTTTTCTCCTACATCAACAGGACCGTCAGATAGGCCAGATACGCAGCGCAAAGAAGCGCCCCGAATCCGCGATTGAGGTTCCATTTTAGGAACACGAACGGGGCCAGCGCCAGCGACGCCGCCAGCATCACCCACAAATCCAGTTGCAGGAATGCCGGGTCCACGGGGATATGTCCGAACAAGCTCGCCACCCCGATGATCCCCAGCAAGTTGAACAGGTTCGACCCGATCACATTGCCCAGAGCGACATCCGCCTTGTTGCGCAGCGCGGCCATCACGGTTGTCGCCAGTTCCGGCAGCGAGGTTCCCGCCGCAATCAGCGTCAGGCCGATCACGGTTTCCGTCACGCCGAACCGCCGGGCGATGTTGACGCCGCTTTCCACCAGAAGATCGGCACCCAGCGGAAGACCCACCAGACCCAGCACCAGCAGCATGCCGATGCGCCAGCCGGGCAATTCGGGGTCGAGCCCTTCCAGCTCGTCATCCTCGGCCATGTCGCAGGCCTCTTCGCGCCGGTGCGCCCGGGCGCGGCGGGCCTGATCCATCAGCATCGCCGCCAGTCCGGCGAGAAGCACCACACCGTGTATCCAGGTGATCGGTCCGGTAAAACAGGCTGCAATGAACAGCACCGACGCGGCAATCATCATCAGATAGCTGTGCCGGGTGTCGCATTCCGCGGTGTGCAATGCCTTGATCATCGCGGGGACGCCCAACACCAGCAGGATATTGGCCGTATTCGACCCGACGACATTGCCCAACGCGATACCCGGCGCATGGTCCAGAACCGCACTGATCGAAATCAGCAGCTCCGGCGCCGAGGTGCCGAAGGCGACCACGGTCAGGCTGACGATCAGCGCCGGGATGCCAAGCCGCAGGGCGAGGTTGACCGCGCCCTTCACCAGCGCGTCGCCCGCAAGAAGCAGAATGATCAGGCCCAGCCCGGCCAGAACCCAATCCATCACGACCCTTTCCCCTTCTTGCAGGGGCAGGGACCGCGGCCGACCAGATAGGTGCCGCAGTCAGGGCATTTCCGCCCTGTCATACCGGTCTTTCCTGGAAGGCGCAGGCGGCCGAACATGGCCAGAACTGCCATGGCAATCAGAAACAAACTGACGATCTTGACCATCATCACAGCCCGAACCGGGCGAACTGGGCGCGTTCTTCCACCCCTTGCAGCGCATCCTGCGCCGCATGCAGCCCGAGGCGCCGGAACATGCTGCGGCGCGGGCCATAGCGGGTGAATTTCACCTTCGGGCCGAAGCGATCTTTCATCCAGGGTTCCAGATGGCCGATGCCGTCCGCCAGACCGACGTCAACAGCGCGCTGACCGATCCAGACCTCGCCCGTGAACAGATCCGTGTCGGTGGTCAGCTTGGCGCCGCGCCGCGCGCTTACATGATCGATGAAATGACCGTGAATATCGCCCAGGATCCGCTGCAGCCGGGCAATGTCGTCCGGGTTTTCCGGGCGGAACGGATCCAGCATGCTCTTTGATTTTCCCGCCGTATGCACGCGCCGTTCGATCCCATGGCGCGCGATCAGCTCGTGGGCGCCGAAGGATGACGAAATCACGCCGATCGACCCGAGGATAGAACTCGCATCGGCCCAGATCTCATCTGCGGCGGAGGCCAGCCAATAGCCGCCCGACGCCGCTACGTCTTCGACAAAGGCGAAAACCGGAACCTTCTTTTCCTCGGACAGGCGCCGGATCCGTGCCCCGATCAGGGACGACTGGACCGGACTTCCGCCGGGTGAGTTGATCTGCAGCGCCACCGCGGCCGGTTTCTGCCGCGTGAAAGCGCGCTCCAGCACCGGCGCCATGACGTCGTCGTTCAGCGCCGCATTGCCCGTGCCGCTGGCCGAAATGACACCGGACAGGCGTACGACGGCAACCCGTGGAGGAGATTTCAGGAAGGGGATATAGCTTCTCATGGCCTGCACATAGAGTGCGGCCTTTCGAACAACAAGTTTCCAGGGCGGGCTGAATCGAAAGGGCCCCGGCTTTTCCGGGGCCCTGTATCATTCGCCGCACATCGCGCCCCGCCTGGGGCAAAATTACCACAGGGCGACAATGCCCGATGCAGTCGTGCCGGTGGCCATGATCTTCGTGGCGCGCATGGGCAGCAGGACGCCGCCGGGGACGCCAGAAAAGCTCAGCTGAGTGCCCGAGACCAGTTCCGCGGTCACATCGCCGCTGCCGCCGACATAGACCGCACGGGTCACCTGCGCGAGCGGCGTGGTGTCGTTGGGAGCCACCATCGCGCCGTCCATGGCGGGGGATGTCAGGCTAGGGGCTGTCTTGGCAAAAATGTCGGCCATCGTGATCTCCATTCTGGCCCGCCGGCGGTCGGGGGCGCAAGTGACGGGTGTTGTGGTGCCCGGCGAAACCGGCGCAGACTGCGGGCGGAACCTGAGCCACCCGATCAGCAGGCCGTCTCGCAATGCGTTACAAATGTCCAAACATTCGCTTAATCTTCCATAAACCGACCGTACGGTGGTGCGGCGGGCTGGGGGCGATGGCGCTGACGACGCTGTCTGCCATAGCACAGGATGTGTCCATGGGTGCCTCCAATCAGTTGCTGCAACAGGAAAAATCGCAAGCCGCACCAATCCGTGACGGCATCGCGCCGGTGGCTGCGGCCAATACCCGACGGCTGCCGCTCCTGGGTCAATGGTTCGTGGATCTGGAACCGGATCCGGGGCGCGCGGCCCTGCCGGTGGTCGATCCGAGCCGCACTGATCCCGCCGCGGGGCAGTTGCGCCGCCTGCAGGCGACCGGGGCTGCAGCCGGACTTGCCGGGGTGCTTTATGACAATCGCGACCGAGGGCATTCGCTGCTGCCACCGGAAAGTTTTCCGCAGCTCAGCCAGACGCGCTACGACGACAGCTTCCAAAAGGAATTTCTGGATCACGGCGCCGCCGGGAAGATCCATTTCGCGCTTCCGGTGCTTGGAAATTCGTCGACGGCTTACACTAGGCCGCCTATGGATCGGTCTCTGGCGCGGATCGTTCTGGCCGATCAGGCAAACGCGATGCGGGCGCAGGATCTTTACGCGGCCAACCACCTTTACGTCTACCCCGAGCATCGGGACCATGACGCGGATCTTGGGGACCGGCTTTTCGCCATGGCGCCGTTTTTCATCCTCTCACAGGGATCGTCCTATTCCGATCGACCGTTTCTTGCTGCCGCGGCATCCATCCTTGCGGCGCTGCGCCCCGAAACGCGGGAATTTGCCGAAGCGCGTGGCCTGATCGCCCCGACGATCCAGATGATCCTGCACCGGACGCTGGCCGGGGTGCGATCCGATGCCGACTATCTGTCACCGGCGGCGCATCCCACGGCGATCGACAAGACCGCCCTGCGACCGTCCGCCATGATCACGCTGGCCAACAGCCTGACAGGTGAGACCTTGCCGCCGATGGTCCGGCTGCGCGTGGTGCGTGATTTGCAGGCGCGACCCGGGAGCGATTACCTGGCCGCCAATCTGGGGGAGCGGGTGTTTACGACACCCTCTGCGATCGGGCGGGTTTGGCGTGCGTTTGACTATACGCGCAGCATTTCACTGGATGCGAGCGCCACGCTGGATCCGAATGGACGGAGCTTGACGTTCCATTGGGTGGTGCTTAGCGGCGATCCAGAGCATATCCGCATCACGCCCCAAGACGACCGCGCCGCGCGGGTGGATATCGAGATCGACTGGCACGATCCGTCATCGACGCAAGCGCCGACGGCGCCGCGAACCACACGGGTCGAAATCGCGGCATTCGCCGATAACGGAGCGCACGTGTCGGCACCGGCGTATTTCTCGATTGCCTTGCCGATCTTCCAGAACCGCGAATATGACCTGTCTGGCCAGCCAGCCCGCCTGCGGGCGCTTAACTATGGCAACGATCCGGGTGATCCCTATCTGGATCCGGCAATATGGCCGACCGCGCCCTGGACCGACCATCTTTCATGGTCGGCAGACGGGGAATTGCGGATAGCCCGTCAACGTACCGGCGAGCCGGATCTCACACTGGTGCGCGGGGCTGGCGGATTTTCAGCGCCAGAGGGTCCATTGGTGCATCAGGCGCTTCCTGAGCAGACGGGCCCGCTGCAATTGCATGCGGATCCCGACGGTCGGCACGAAAATCAGTAATAGTGTTCGTCATATCCATAGACGGTCGGCGCGTACCGGGTCTTGTTCAGCACCACCCCCATCACATTCGTGATCGCGGCGATTTCTGTTTCGATCTGATCCACCTCTTCAATGGTGCTAAGCTCTGCCGCCGCAACGATCAGCGCCGCATCCATATACTGAAGCAGCCCCGTCGTATCGTCGGAGGCCAGCATCGGCGCGGCATCGAACAGGATGATATCCGGCGCGAATTTGGCCTCCAGGCTCGCCACCACTTCCTGCGCCTTCACGCTTTGCAGCAGTTCGGCCGGGTTGGCCGTCGGCTGCTGATTGGTCGCGAATGCAAGGTTCGTGCCGTAGGCGATCATGTTGTCTTCGGGGGCTGCTTTGCCGGCAAGCACCTGCGCGAAGGCATGCGGTTCGCGGATGCCGAGCAGCCGCGCGAGCTCGGGGCGCCGCATATCCGCTTCGACCACCAGCGTCCGCAGATCGGCTTGTTTGGCCAGCGCGAAGGCAAGGTTGGTTGTAATGGTGCTCTTGCCGCAGCGGGGGGTGGGCGAGGTAATGACGATCCGCCGCCAGCCATTGGTTTTTGCCTGCTGCACGATCTTGGTGCGCATCATGTCGAAGGGCGACGCGGGGCGTCCACCGAAGAACGACACAATGCGGTGGCTTTTCAGCAGCGCCTCATCGGGCATGTATTGCGGCAAGGCGCGCCACGTTGCGGAGACGGGATCTCCATCCTGCGTGGATTGCTGAGGCGCGCGCGGCATGATCGGCCCGCGGGCCTGCCCGGCATCGCCGCCGCTTTCGCCGCTTTCCTTGCGTCTGTCGCGTGCGCGGCTGAGAGCTTCCTGAAGTCGTTCCATTGCCTTGTCTCCGTCCGGCGCGTCGTTCCGGGGATTTTACGGACGGCGCGCCTGAATGATCTCGCGATCAGATGATCGAATAGCCCACCTTGTTCAGAATTGGTTCCAGAACCGTTTCCAGCGGGAAAATCAGGGTATGCACCGCGTAAATGCCCAACGGCACCGCGATGATGAAAAAGGCGACCGTGCCGAAAGTGAACAGTCGGCGCATGTAAATTTCATGGTCCGTCTTCAGATAGGGCAGCACGGCCATCGGGGTAATGCCCAGCTTGTTGGTGAGTTCCACCGGGCGGCGAATCGAGCGGTTCATCAGCTCAAGCAGAACGATCAGGCCCAGCCCGCTGAGAATACCGGCGCCCACACTCCCCACGGCGATGGCCATGCGGTTGGGCTTGTTCGGCGATCCCGGCGGAACCGCCTGTTCGATCACCGAAATGCGCTGCCCCTTCGCCAGAAGCTCGATGCGTTCGCCTGTTGCGGCGGCCGACAACCGCGCCACGGCCTGGTTGTACTGGCCATTGATGTTGTTGAAATCGCGCTGCAGCTTCGACAGCCCCACGCCGTTGGTCGGCGCCTCTGCCATATCGGCTTCTATCTGAGCAATCTTGGCGTTCAGCGTTTCGACTTCCGTTTCCAGAAGGGCAATCTGATTGTCAATGTCGGCCAGTTGCGCGTTCAGCAGCTGCTCCTCGCGCGAAATCTGCGGGTCTTCGTCGGAGCCCGAGGTGCCGCTAGAGGCCATCAACTGATCCGCCACGGCTTTTTCAAGCTGCACGACGCGCGCTTTCATGACCGCCAGCTTCGGATTCTGTTCTGAATACACCAGCTTGGCGTCTTCGAGAGCCTGCCGTGCTGCGTCCAGGCGCTGTTCAAGCGGGCTCAGCTGGGTGTTGGCGCTTTGAACGCCACCGGTCTGCTCAAACAGCTCCACCAAACGCCGGCTCTGGTCCTTCAGCGTCGCGATATCCTTCAGGCGGATGTCCAGCGTCGTCTGAAAGCTTGTCAGCTGTTGCTGAAGGAAGGGAACGTTTGCCGGCAGGGCCGCGCCCGCTTCGGCCTGAAACTCCAGAAGCTGCGCGCTGTGCGTGTCGAGTTCGGTCCCGAGACGCTCCACCTCCTGTTCGAAAAACTCCAGTGTCGCGCCAGCCTGTTCGGTGCGGATTTCGACGTTTTCCTGCAGCACCAGGGTCACGAATTCATTGGCGACCTTGGCGACTTCCGCCGGAGTGTTGCCACGATAGCTGATCGACACGATGGTCGCCGAATTGGATCCCCTGCGCTTGGGGGCCGTACCGGTAGACGCGAAAGTGGTGCGCGACCGCATTGAACTGACGATTTCATTGGCGGTCAGAGGCTCGCCATCTTTTCCGGCATTCTGGAACAATTCGAGGCGGTTGGCCATGTCCAGAAGGTTGGTCCGCGTCATCATCCGCTGTTCGATGATCTGAAGCTGTTCGGCGGCCTGCGTCTGTACCGTCGACGCCGCGAGATTGGCGGGGATCTGTTCGGATTCAACCAGAAGCAGGGCCTTGGCTTCATATTCCGGCGGCAGCACCATGGCGACGGACAGGCCGATCGAGGTGAAGAGCGCGGTAATCACCAGCATGATGGGGCTGCGCCGCATGAAGACGGTCAAATAGTATTTCAGGTCGAGTTTCACGCCAGATCTCCTTGCAGGCTGGACGCCCCGAAGAAGACGCCGTCCTGGACGACACAATCAATTGTTTCTTCCGACACCACATGTTCCTCGGCCGAAAATGCATAGACCAGCGCCAGGTCGCAGACCTGGTTCACAAGCCGGGGGATGCCGGTCGATAATTCGAACACGCGGCGAATCGCGGCTTCGCTGAATTCCTGACCGCTGCCGCCCGCGACCCTGAGCCGATGAGCGATATAGGCGCCCACGTTTTCCTGTGACATCGCGGAAAGATGGAAGCTTGACCCGACGCGCTGCACAAACTGCTTCAGTTCCGGGCGCATGATCAGGGCCCGCAGTTCGGGCTGGCCGACAAGGACAAGCTGGACCAGCTCGTCCTTGTTGGAATTGATGTTGGTCAGCATGCGCAGTTCTTCCAGCGTGCTGACATTCAGGTTCTGCGCTTCGTCGATGATCAGAATGACCCGGTGGCCCTGAGCGTATGACTCAAGCAGCAAGTCCTGAAGCTGCTGGAAGAGAAGCACATAGGATGCGTGGGGGTCGAACTTCTGGCCCAGGGAATGCAGAACCCATTGGAGAAGTTCCCCGCGATCGCCCTGAGCGTTGGAAATCAGCCCGACGATCACATCATCGGGCAGGGTGCGAAGAAGCTGTTGCAGCAAAGTTGTCTTGCCGGCGCCGATCTCGCCTGTAACGACCGTAATTGGGGACCGCGTGAGGATGCCGTATTCCAGCATCGTGTAGGCCAGCCGGTGGGATTTCGACCAGAACAGGAACTCGGGATCCGGCACCAGAGTGAAGGGGCGCTCGTGAAACCCGAAGAAAGAATTGTAGATATCGACCTGAGCAGCTGTATTCATCATCTCACAACCCGGCCTGCCCGACGCGGGGCGACCGATCACATCCCGTTAAACGGGACCACACACGCGCACACTTATCCCGAGTGGGACATAGGCGCAATTCTTAGGGATATGGAAGATGAATCCCCTTTAGGGAACCTTAAGTCGCGATTTTTTTGCACTGTTGCGTGAAAATTGGTCAGTCGAGGGGGCGAGGCCGTGACCGTACACGGTCGCGGCAGCACGGTGTCGGCGCGTACGACTCCCGCCTGTCTATTGTGCGACTGCAGAAACTAGACTGCAGTGCCGCATAGATTGTGTGCATTTGATTCAGTCAGCTTGAGCAAAAATCCGCAAAAATTGATAAAAATGTTTCGTTACGGGCGTTTGCAGGATTCACGAAAACCTCATTCAAAAGCCTCTAAACGTTGAAAGGCTGACGTGATACGTGCTAAAGCTGCTTGAGACGCTAGCTTGCTCGAGTCTCTAGGGCTGCGTTCGTGTGTTGGTGCCAATTTTGGTTAAACGAGGTGGCCGGTAGTGACTGCACATTTCCCGAACTCGTCGGACGTGATTAAAGGAATTGTGGATTATACGCCGCAACACAGTGTCTACAGGTCCGTCTTTAAGCGTGCCTTTGACATCCTTTTTGTCGTCACGGCCTCCGTGATCGTTGTGCCTGTCACCTTGCTGCTGGCGCTGGTGATTATGATGGACGGATCCTCGCCGTTCTTCGTCCAGCGTCGCGTGGGCCGCGACGGGCAAATTTTCAACATGGTCAAGCTGCGTTCGATGGTGGCCGATGCCGACCGCAAGCTTGCCGCCTATCTCGAAGAAAACGCAGAAGCCCGCGAAGAGTGGACCCGTTGCCAGAAGTTGAAATCCGACCCCCGGACCACCTTGGTCGGGAGGATCATCCGCAAGACCTCGCTGGATGAGTTGCCACAGTTCTGGAATGTTCTGCGCGGGGATATGAGCGTCGTCGGACCCCGCCCGATGCTGCCGTCGCAGCGTGAGCTCTATCCGGGGCAGGCCTATTATGCGCTGAAGCCCGGGGTGACGGGCCTGTGGCAGGTAGGCGATCGCAATAACACGTCGTTTGCGGCGCGTGCACGGTTCGATGCGGAATATTACGATATCGTAAGCCTGAAGACCGATGTGTCGGTGGTTTTGAAGACCATCCGCGTCGTCCTGCGCGGCACCGGTCACTGATCATCAAATCTTTGCGCTGTTTGACGCAATCGGTTGTGGATCAATCCGCAGCCCTTTTTATTTACACCTCTGCGCGATTACATACGGCGAAGTGTTGGAACAACGGGTGTTGAGCATGCGAAATTTGATTCGGCCAGTGTTGGCGATCATCCTGGCGTCGGTGTTGCTGGTCTCTGGCTGTGAATCGGTCGACCAGAAGGCCGAGAAGAAGTATCAAAGTGCGCTGTCTCTCGTGCAGTCTGGACAGACGGCCAAGGCTTTGGTCGAGCTTCAGTCGGTTTTCAAGCTGAACGGCCAGCACCGGGATGCCCGGATGCTCTATGCGTCGCTCAAGGAGCAATCGAAAGATTACGAGCAAGCCTTTGGGCACTATCTGCTGGTGGTCGAACAATATCCCGACGATTTCGAAGCCCTGCTGAAGCTGGCCGAGATGTCGGTCGAATTGAACGCCTGGTCCGAAGCTGAAAAGCACACACTCGCCGCTGCGGCGCTTCGGCCGGATGATCCGTCCCTGAGACCGCTCCTGGTGGCGGTGGATTATGCCCGCGCTGCCCGTGGTTCCGACGATGCCGCCATGGACGATGCCTATACCCGTGCGCGCGAGGTTCTGAAGGAAAAGCCTGAAACGATCGTGGCCTGGCAAGTGGTGATCGACCGTCTCGCGCGTCAGAACGAACCCTACAAGGCGCTTGAAGCCGTCACGGAGGCTCTCGAATATGCGCCTGAAAGCGCCCAGTTTCACCAGATCAAGCTGAACCTTCTGGCGCAGGTCGAAGATTTCGAAGGGCTCGGGGCCCAGTTGAAGGTGATGGTCGAGCAGTTCCCGGAAAACGGGGAAGTGCGCACCGCGTTGGTCCGCTGGTACATCGCCAACGGCGATCCCGATGGCGCCGAAACCTTCGTGCGGGAACTGGTTGCCAAAGCCGGCGATGAAGTTCCGCCGCGGCTGGCGCTGGTTCAGTTCCTGTCGCAGGTGCGCGGTGTCGACGCCGCGCTCGCCGAACTGGAGCTTCTGATCGACGAAGGTCTGGACGATTCCAGCTTCCGGTTGCTCAAGGCATCACTGCTGTTCGACAAGGGCGAACGCGAACTGGCGATCGGGCAAGTGGAAGACCTGATCAAGGAAAAAAGCAGCTCGGATGTCGTGCGGAACATGAAGACGACGCTGGCGCGGATGCTGCTTGCGGATGGCGACAAGCTGCGGGCGCAAGCGCTGGTCGGCGAAGTGCTGGCCGAAGATCCCGGCGATCAGGCGGCATTGAAAATGAAAGCCGCGTGGCTGATCGAAGACGACCAAGTGCGCGATGCGGTTCTGGCGCTGCGGACGGCGCTCGATCAGGCTCCGCGTGACCCTGAAACGATCACGTTGCTGGCCCGTGCCTATGAACGCGGTGGCAACCGCGAACTGATGGCCGATAGCCTCGCGCTGGCCTTCGAGGCGTCCAACGCGGCGCCTGCGGAATCTCTGCGCTACGCAAGCTATCTGATTGGTAACGAAAAATACCTTGCGGCCGAAGATGTGCTGCTGCGCGCCGTGCGCCTGTCGCCCACGAATATCGACCTGATGCGATCGCTGTCCGAGGTTTACATGGGCATGAATGATCTGCCGCGGGCTGAACAGGTCGTGACCGCGCTGCGTCAGGTGGGCACCGATGACGCACTTGTTCTGGCCAACAGCATCCAAGCTGCGGTGCTGCAGCGCTCGGCACGGACGGATGAAAGCATTCGGCTGATGCAGAACATGATCGAGGAAGGGCAGTCGACCCTGGCTGCGCAGACCGCGATCATCCGCACCCGCCTTGCCAACGGCGAACTGACTGAGGCACGGGCCTATATGGACGAGGTGATTGCCAATACGCCGGAAGATAGCCCCAATATTACGGGGGTGCGGTTCCTGAACGCCGCGCTGACCGCCACCGAAGGCAAGTTCACCGAAGCGCGGGCGATGTATCGCGAAATCCTCGCGGCGGACGACACCGTTGAACCGGTATGGCGGGCGCTGGTTGCCACGGCAGTGCGCGAAGGCAAGCAGGATGAAGCCGAAGGCATCGTCGATGAAGCGCTGGCCGTGGTGCCGGACTCGGCGAACCTCTGGTGGATCAAGGCCGGTCTTGCCGAACGTAACGGCCGGATCGACGACGCGATCGCAATCTATGAGGATCTTTACGCCAAGGACTCGAACTCCACCATCATCGCCAACAACCTGGCCAGCCTGATCACCACTTTCCGGGATGATGCGGAAAGCCTGGAACGGGCCTTCGTCATTGCCCGGCGTTTGCGCGGGTCCACAATTCCGGCGTTCCAGGACACGTATGGCTGGATCGCCTATCGGCTGGGTAATCTGGACGAAGCGTTGGAAAACCTGGAACCGGCGGCCCAGCGGCTGCCCAATGATCCGACCGTGCAGTATCATCTGGCCAAGACCTATGATGCGCTGGATCGTCCGGCGGATGCGAAGACTTATCTGGAACGCGCTGTCGGTCTGTGGGAAACGTCGGAGCTTGAACTGGCCGCGACCGCGCGGGCTGAACTGGCGGCAATGGGCGATGTGGAAGCGCCCGCCGCCGCGGATTGACCGGCCTGTCAGGCGGGGCCCATGCCGCCTCGCCTGACGGTCGCGCCGGCGTAACCCCCGACGCCGGATGACAGAAAGACCCGCCGAAGTGACTTGGAATATCCCCAACATCCTGACCGTATTTCGCCTTCTGGCGGCGCCGTGCGTTGCGCTGGCATTCATTGCGTTTCCCCGTCCAATGGCGGATTGGGCCGCCTTGGGAGTTTTTATTTTTGCGTCCGTGACGGATTGGTTGGACGGGTATCTGGCCCGCCTTTTGAACCAGCAGACCCGTTTTGGCGCGATGCTGGATCCGATCGCCGACAAGGCCATGGTGATCATCTCGATCACCGTCGTACTGGGCCTGTCCGGGTTGAACCCGTGGTTGCTTGTCCCCGGTGTGGTGATCCTGTTTCGGGAAGTCTTCGTCTCTGGTCTGCGCGAATTTCTGGGGGCACAATCGAGCCTTCTGAAAGTCACGAAGCTGGCAAAATGGAAAACCACGGCACAGATGGTTGCGATCCCGATGCTGATGCTCAGCCTCGGTCTGCAGGAGGTGCATTTCTGGCTCTACCGGTCGCTCGGGCCCGAGGAATACGACGCGCTGCTGGCCAGCGGCCCGACGGATTTCAACAGCACATGGCAGGTGGTGCAGCTGGGCTGGCTGTCCGGCATCGGCGGAATGGCGTTCTTCTGGGTCGCGGCGGTTCTGACCGGCTATACCGGTCTGGATTACTATCGGAAATCTTTGCGGTTCCTCGAAGATGAAGAGGCCGGGAGTGACGCTTGAGGTGCTCTATTTCGCCTGGATCCGTGAACGGATCGGCCTGCCGCGTGAAACCGTGGACACCCAAGCCGCGACAGTTGCCGATCTGATCGCCGAACTCAGCGCGCGCGAACCCCGCTATGCCGCTGCGTTTTCCGATCCGTCAGCCGTACGTGTTGCGGTCGATCAGACGCTCTCTGACATCGAAAGCCCTCTGGAGGGCGCGCGCGAGGTCGCCTTTTTTCCGCCCATGACCGGGGGCTGACATGACCGTCAGAGTGCAGACCGCGCCGTTCGATGCGGGGGCCGAACTGACCCGGTTTTCGGCGGGTGCAGCAGCAGGCGGGGCCGGGGCAGTGGTCAGTTTCACCGGCATCGTGCGGGACCTGACACCGGCGCCGTTGCTGCGGCTGGAAATCGAACACTATCCGGGCATGACCGAACGCGCCCTTGGCGATATCCGGGACCGGGCGTGCGCGCGCTGGTCTCTTTCCGGCGCCCTGATCATCCATCGCCACGGCACCCTGATGCCGCAGGATCCGATCATGATGGTAGCGACGGCGGCGCCGCATCGGGCGGCGGCGTTCGCTGCGGCGGATTTCCTGATGGATTATCTGAAATCGCGCGCGCCTTTCTGGAAGAAAGAGGTCACTGCCACAGGCACGGCCTGGGTTTCGGGCAAGCCCGAAGACGAAGCGGCGCTTGGCCGTTGGGACTGATCCGGGTCAGGCCGACCCCATATTCTGTTCCGAAATAAAGCGCCGCAGTTCTTCGGTGTCGCGCCGCGCCTCCCGCAACCCTTCCATCGCTGCCTTAAGCTCCGCCTCCGCTTCGCTCAGCCGGGCATGCAGTGTGTCGGACGTGTCCTTCAATTCGGCGCGCGCCGCATCGCGGGCTTCTTCCGCGTCATGCAGCGCTTCGGCCATGCCATCCAGTTCCGACAGGTCGCTCTTGGAAACATGCGACAGGCGGTTGGTCACCCAATGGGTCAGAAAGCCCAGGCAAAAGGCGCCGAACAGCAGAATGGCCGTGGCGATGATGAATTCAGTTCTGTCCATCGGTCTGTCCTTGATCGGCGGCGGTCGGCGTGTCCGGCGGCGCCGGCGGGCCCAGAAGCGGATACCGCAGCCGGAATTCGATACGCCGGTTCGCTTCGCGCCCGGTTTCGGTGTCGTTCGCGGCAATCGGGTCCGTTTCGCCATAGCCGCGCGACGACAAGCTGCCAGATCGCACCTTTTCGGCGATCAGCGCGTTAAAGACCGCGTCGGCGCGGGCCTGGCTGAGCGATGCGTTCATTGTCGCGCTGCCCTGACTGTCCGTGTGGCCGCCGATGATCATGTCCGCATCGCCGCAATCGCGCAGCACCTTCGCGATGCGCCGGACCACGCGCAGCGCATCCATATCAAGCTCGGTTGAGCCCGGCGCGAAGGTGATCTTGGTGTCCGCCTGAATGGCGCGCACCTGATCCAGGCACATTTCCGGGCTGGGGCGCGAGGCTTCGGGGTCGAGCTTTTCGACATAGTCGATATTCACCAGGAAGGGCGTCGACGGGCCCAGCAATTCGGTCAGGCTGGACGTCAGCCGCGTGGGCAGCGTCGGATCGCCGGTCCGGCCTGTGATCGACAGCATCTCCGGCGTGACCGAAAGGCGCCCGCTGTCCAGCATCGCAAAAGCGTCGAGCCCTGCGAGCACTCGCACCGACCAACCATCGGGCAGCCCGCTTTGCCGGTGCAGCGACAGGCGCAGACGATCGTTCGAAAAATGTGCTTTGGCAACACCTTCGATGATCTCAAGCGCATTCTGATTGCCGGTCGCGCCGCGAATGATCGCGGAGCCTTCCGGGCTGAGCGTCGCTGAAAACTCCGCCGCCTTGGGGCCGTTTTCACCCGGGTTGGGCGCATCGGGCAGGGGCAGCACGGACAATGTGAAGGCCGGTGGCAGGGCGGCTTCTAGATCGGCGAAGGCCGTGCGCGCCTGCGCGGGGTCTGCGCCGCTTCCAGGGGTCAGGGTGATCGTCAGATCGGAAACCGTCAGGTCCCCCGCGCCTGCGCGATCCAGCGCGTCGATGCCAAGCGCCACCACCTGATCCCATTGCGGGTTCGGCGCGCCGAGCGCTTCGAAGCAGCGCGCGTCCGCCGGGGCGCCTGCGCGTCTTGCCGCGGCCTCGATGCGGTCGCGCCCCGCAAGGCTGCTTGCCGAACAGGCGTCAAAGCGTCCACCCGATGCATCCAGACGAAACCGGGCGACAAAGGGCGACACCACCGGGGGCGGCACCGACAGATCGGTGGTCAGCGCAATCTCGTCGGGCAGGCTGGCGCGCAGCGTGCCCGCAATCGACGCGGCGGTGGCATGGTCGGGCGACAGCCCCGCGACCGAAAGCGTTTCAGACGCAAGCTCCACGCGGCCTTTGGGCAGGCTGGCCAATGCACCCAAAGCGGCGTCGAGCGCCGTCTGCCATGTGGACGGCGCGGCTTCCGCGGTGACCGCAAGCAGGTCGGTCACCTTGTCGACACCGTCGATCACCGCCAGCGATTCGAGCAGCGCGATCCGCGGCGCGCCGCCTCCGGGCAGCAGCCCCAGAACCGTGATTTCACCGTCGTTGCGCAGAATTTCCAGCCGGAATTCCGGGGCGGGCAGTGCCGCGGTCGCGGCGACGGTCATGGCATCGTGCAGGTTGGCCGGATTGATGGCGCTGCCCGCCGCGCGCAGGGCGCGAAACCGGGCGCCTTCGTCCGGCGCTTCTCCGGTCAGGCGGACTTCCAGTCCGTCCACCTGAAACTGTGTCCAGTCGAACCCGCCCGCATTCAGCGCCGCGCGCAGTCCGGAGGCGCTGCGCGCCTCCACCAGATCGGCGGCTCGGTCGGCGGCCCAGAAGCTGACCCCCGCCCCGAAGGCGAGCGCAGAGACGCGCAGAACGAGTTTTACGGAGAGGCCCATGGCGCAGCCCGGCGATGCGAAAGGTTCAGAAGGTCTTTACGAAGCCCTGTCCGCGAGCGCAATCAGGCAAAGAGCGCCAGCAAATAGCCGCCGACCACGACCAGCCCCGCGTCGCGATTGGCGCGGAAGAGCCACATGCAGTTTTCCCAGTCCTCGGTGTCCAGAGCCCGCAATTGCCATTGCAGATGTGCGCCGAACGCCACCGTCCCGGCCAGCGCCAGCCATGCGGCTGGAGAGCCGCCAACCCCGCCAAAAGCGGCCAGTACCGCCATCGCCAGCAATCCCACCGCCACGATCTGGAACCGGCGCAGCCATGTGGCGGTGCGGTCGCCAAACAGGCGCGCGGTGGATCGCACGCCGATCAGGGCGTCGTCTTCCTTGTCCTGATGGGCATAGATTGTGTCGTAAAACAACGTCCAGGCGATCCCGCCCAGATACAGCAGCACCGCGGGCAGCCGCAATTGACCGTCATGGGCGGTCCAGGCCAGTAGAGCGCCCCAGTTGAAGGCCAGCCCCAGAAACACCTGCGGCCACCAGGTGANNGCTTGGCGAAGGGATAGATCGCGACCAGTGCCAGCGACCCGACCCCCAGAAGGATCGCGTTCAGGTTGAAGCTGAGAAGGATGGCGAAGGCCACCAGCGCCTGCAACCCCATCCACACCGCCGCGCCGCGCACGCTGACCTGCCCCGAAGGGATCGGCCGCGACCGGGTTCTTTCGACCTTGGCGTCGAAATGGCGGTCGGTGATGTCGTTCCATGTGCAGCCCGCGCCGCGCATCAGCCACGCCCCAAGGGCGCATCCCAACAGGATCCAGGCGCCGTCCCAGCCCAGCCCGCGCCCGGACGCGGCGGACAGCAGCACCCCCCACCAGCATGGAAGCAGCAGCAGCCATGTGCCAATGGGACGGTCGGCCCGGCTCAGCCGCAGATAGGGCCGGGCCCAGGCGGGGGCATGGGTGTCCACCCAGTTGCCCCGTACGGCGTCTTTTACCTGTCCCTCTGGCGCTTGGGGCGTGTCGGTCATATCAAGGCCTCATGTCGAACGGAAAAACCACCGCGAAGATCCGGCTCTTTGTAGAGCACCCGCTTGCACAGGGGCAATCAGTTCCGCTGGACCGGGATCAGGCGCATTATCTGTTCGGGGTCATGCGGCTGGCCTCCGGCGACGGGGTGCTGCTGTTCAACGGGCGGGATGGAGAGTTTCTGGCCAATGTGGAGGACGCCGGAAAGCGCGGTGGCAGCCTGATCTGCGCCGAACGGACCCGGCCCTTGCAGCCGCCGCCCGATCTGTGGCTGCTGTTTGCACCGATCAAGAAGGCGCGAACCGATTTCATCGTCGAAAAGGCGGCAGAGATGGGCGCCGCCCGCATCTGCCCGGTGCAGACCGATTTCACCAACTCCGAACGGATCCGGCGGGACCGGCTGCAAGCCCATGCGGTGGAGGCGGCGGAACAATGCGGCGGGACCTTCGTGCCGGACGTCACGGATCTGACCCGGTTGTCGGCAATGCTCGATCAATGGCCGTCAGACCGCCGGCTGATGTTTTGCGATGAAGAGCGGGCCGGCGAAGGGCTGGGGCTGCGCGATGCGGCGCCCGGACCCTGGGCCATTCTGATCGGCCCCGAAGGCGGGTTCAGCGCGGGCGAACGCACCCGTCTGGCGGCGATGCCGCAAGCGGTGCCGGTCAGCCTTGGCCCGCGCATCCTGCGCGCCGACACCGCGGCGGTTGCCGCGATCACGGTGTGGCAACAGGCCCTAGGCGATTGGCGGTAATCGCGCCGCGGCGGGGGCTCGGCGCGGTGCACGCGGAATGGTATCGTGGCGCCGCTATTGCCGCTGCGCTGGAGATTCGGCCGTGAAAGATTTCATCCGACCCGAATTGCGCAATGCCGCGTGGCGCGCGCGGGAACTGCTGGTGGGGCTGACGGTGACGGGCTTCGCCGTCTGGTTTTTGCTATCCGCGCAGGGGATCCTGTTCTGGTCGGGTCTACCGGCGGTTCCTCTGGGACTGGCGATGGTCGCCCTGGGGATACAGCGGTTGCGTTTCCGGACCGACGGGGACGGGCCCGGAGTGGTGCAGATCACCGAAGCGCAGATCGCCTATTTCGGGCCGCTTGAGGGCGGGGCGGTGTCGGTCAAGACCTTGGCCGAAATCGCGCTGGATCCCAGAGGGACCCCCGATCACTGGCGCCTGCGCGAAGCGGACGGCACGACGCTTCACATTCCCGTGAACGCCGCCGGCGCCGACGCCCTGCTGGACGCCTTTGCCCAGCTGCCCGGATTCCGCGCCGAACCCATGCTGGCGGCAATGAATGCCCGTGGCGCGGGCATTGTCGAGGTCTGGCGTCGCGACGGGACGAAGCCGCCGGCGGACCATCGGCTGGTGTCCTGCGGCTAGGACCTGTTCCGGCGTGCGGATTGACACCTGGGGCAAATCCTTCCACCAGTCCCCCTGACGCGACCAAGCAACTCGGAGCCGCACCCATGTCTATTCCTCAGTCGGGCGGCGGTCCGATCGAACATCGCGATCAACTTGCGGCCTATCTGGACTCCGGCTGCAAACCCAAGGCCGATTGGCGCATCGGCACGGAACATGAAAAATTCGCATATTGCCGTGATACGCTGAACCCGCTGCCCTATGACGGCGTGCGGTCGATCCGGGCGGTGCTCGAAGGGTTGCGCGACCGTTACGGCTGGTCGCCGGTGATGGAAGGCGACAATATCATCGGACTGGAAAAGAACGGCGCCAATGTCAGCCTTGAACCGGGCGGGCAGGTGGAGCTGTCCGGCGCGCCGCTGCAAAGCATCCACGAAACCTGTGATGAGGTGAACGCCCATCTGCGCGAAGTGCAGGATGTGTCGGACCATCTGGGGGTGGGCTTCATCGGGCTCGGCGCCGCGCCGATCTGGACCCATGAGCAGATGCCGGTCATGCCCAAGGGCCGGTACGCGCTGATGACCGGCTATATGGACAAGGTTGGAACGCACGGCAAACAGATGATGTACCGCACCTGTACCGTGCAGGTGAATCTGGATTTCGCGTCCGAAGCCGACATGGTGCAAAAGCTGCGCGTGGCGCTGGCGCTGCAACCGGTCGCCACGGCGCTTTTCGCCAATTCGCCGTTCTTTGAAGGCAAGGTGAACGGGCACAAATCCTGGCGGTCGCGGGTCTGGCGCGATCTGGATGCCGACCGCACCGGAATGCTGCCCTTCGTCTTCGACGACGGGTTCGGGTTCGAAGGCTGGGTGGACTATGCGCTCGATGTGCCGATGTATTTCGT
>JAGQRU010000141.1 GCA_020425105.1 Paracoccaceae bacterium | reverse complement strand
TGGGCTGGAACGATCTGGTGATCGACCACAGGCATCCGGTGCTGGAGGGGGTCGAAACCGGGGCGCATGCCTATTTTGTGCATTCCTTCCAGTTTCACGTCGCCGACCCGGCAACCCGGCTGGCGCATGTGGACTATGGCGGCGATGTCACCGCCATGGTGGCGCGCGACAATCTCGTCGGTCTGCAATTTCACCCGGAGAAAAGTCAGGCCGCCGGCCTGCGGATGATCGCCAACTTCCTGCACTGGACGCCCTGAGCCGATGGCCGGGCTGCAGGAGATCCTTGACGATATCGCGGCGGCGCTGGCCGACGAAACCGACCGGGGCAAGGTCGCCACTTATATTCCGCAACTGGCGCGCATCGATGTGCGCAAGTTCGGCATCGCCGCCGCGCTGCCCGACGGCAGCACCCTGACCGCCGGGGACGCGGCCGAGCCGTTTTCGATCCAGAGCATTTCCAAGGTCTTCACGCTCGCCATCGCGTTGGGGCGCCTGGGCGAAAGCCTGTGGCGCCATGTGGGGCGCGAGCCTTCGGGGCAGCGGTTCAACTCCATCGTGCAGCTGGAATATGAAGACGGCCGCCCGCGCAACCCGTTCATCAATGCGGGCGCCATCGCGGTCACCGACGCGATCCTTGCCGGGCACAGCCCGAAAGAGGTGCTGGGCGAGATCCTGCAATTCGTCCGGGCGGCGGCAGGCGATGACGACATCCACATCAACGGCTCGGTCGCGCAGTCGGAAAAGGCCACCGGGCATCTGAACTTCGCGCTGGCCCATTTCATGCGCGCTCACGGGGTGCTGCAGCACGCGCCCGACCTGACCCTGGGGACGTATTTTCACCAGTGCGCGATCGAAATGAGCTGTGCCCAACTGGCCCGCGCGGGGCTGTTTCTGACTGACGCCCCCGGGGTGCCGCGGATGATCTCACGCGGCCGGGCGCGGCGGATCTGCGCGATCATGCTGACCTGCGGGCATTACGACGCCTCGGGCGATTTCGCGTTTCAGGTCGGCCTGCCGGGCAAGAGCGGCGTGGGCGGCGGCATCCTGATGATCGCGCCGGGGCGTGCCTCGGTCGCCATATGGTCGCCCGGGCTGAACGCACAGGGCAATTCGCGACTGGGAACCAAAGCCGCGCATATGCTGGCCGAGCGCACCGGATGGTCAGTCTTCGACGGGCGTACGCTGCGGGCGTGACCGGCTCTTGGCTTCACCGCGCGCGCGTGACAGAAGGCCGCCAGAACTTATAAGAGGGGCTTCCGATGATCCTGTACCCGGCAATCGACCTGAAGGACGGGCACTGCGTGCGCTTGCTGAAAGGCGAAATGGACAAGGCGACCGTGTTCAGCGACAGCCCCGCCGCGCAGGCGCGCAGCTTTCAGGATGCCGGATGCGATTGGATCCATCTGGTGGACCTGAACGGCGCCTTCGCGGGGGAGCCGGTCAATGCGGCTGCGGTCGAGGCCATCCTGGCCGAGATCACCGTTCCAGCGCAGCTGGGCGGCGGGATCCGCGACATGGCCACCATCGAACGCTGGCTGTCAAAAGGCATCTCGCGGGTGATCCTCGGCACCGTGGCGGTGGAAAACCCCGATCTGGTGCGCGACGCCGCCCGCGCCTTTCCCGGCAAGGTGGCGGTGGGTCTGGATGCCCGCAACGGCTTTGTCGCCACGCGCGGCTGGGCCACGGAAACCGAATTGCAAGTGACCGACCTGGCGCGGGCGTTCGAAGATGCCGGCATCGCCGCCATCATCTATACCGACATCAACCGCGACGGCGCCATGCAGGGGCCGAATATCGAGGCGACAGCGGCCCTGGCCCATGCAGTATCCATTCCGGTGATCGCATCGGGCGGGGTGTCGTCGCTGGACGATCTGATTGCCCTGCGCGACTGCGGCGCCGATCTGAACGGCGCCATTTCCGGCCGGGCGCTGTATGACGGGGCGATTGATCTGAAAGCGGCGCTGGCAGCGCTGAAAGGCTGACCGGGCGGAGGGGCTCCCGCCCCCTCTTGGCCTGTCGGCCGCGAGACGTTGGGCCCGGCGCCGCTGGCGCGGCGCGGTCCCGCGCGGATCTTCCGGGGCGCCTCAGGCGTTGAACAAGAAATGCAGGACGTCGCCGTCCTTAACCAGATAGCTCTTGCCTTCGACCCGCATCTTTCCGGCCTCTTTGGCGCCATTTTCACCCTTGCAGGCGACATAATCGGCATAGGCGATGGTTTCCGCCCGGATAAAGCCGCGTTCGAAATCTCCGTGGATCACACCCGCAGCCTGCGGCGCCAGCGTGCCCTGCCGGATGGTCCAGGCCCGCGCCTCTTTCGGGCCGACGGTGAAATAGGTCTCAAGATGCAGCAAATCGTAGCCGGCGCGGATCAACCGGTCGAGCCCGGGTTCCTCCAGCTCCAGATCGCTGAGGAACATTTCGGCTTCCTCGCCGTCGAGCTGGCTGATTTCCTCTTCGATCGCGGCGGAGATCACGACAGTCCCCGCCCCTTGCGCCGCGGCCATTTCAGCCACCCGGTCCGACAGCGCATTGCCTTTGGCCGCCGAGCTTTCTTCGACATTACAGACATAGAGCACCGGTTTGGTCGTCAGCAGTTGCAGCAGCTTCCAGGCTTTGGCGTCGTCGGCGGCGATCTCAACCGTGCGGGCGGGCTGGCCGTTCTCCAGCACCGCGAGCGCGGCTTTCAGCAGCCGCTCCTGCTGTGCGGCGTCCTTGTCGCCGCCGCGCACCTTGCGGCTGAGGTTCTGCAGCCGCTTTTCGATGCTCTCCATATCGGCGATCATCAGTTCGGTTTCGATGGTTTCGGCATCGGCCACCGGGTCGAGCCGCCCGTCCACATGGGTCACATCGTCATCGACGAAGCAGCGCACCACATGGGCGATGGCGTCGACCTCGCGGATATTGGCCAGAAACTGGTTGCCCAGCCCTTCGCCCTTGCTGGCGCCCTTTACCAGACCCGCGATGTCGACAAAAGTCATGCGGGTGGGAATGATCTCTTTCGATCCGGCGATGGAGGCTAGGGTCTCCAGCCGGGCATCGGGCACCGCGACCTCGCCCACATTCGGCTCGATCGTGCAGAAGGGAAAGTTCGCCGCCTGCGCCGCGGCCGTCTTGGTCAGCGCATTGAACAGGGTAGACTTGCCGACATTGGGCAGCCCCACAATCCCCATCTTGAAACCCATGATCCGTCCCTCCTTGGCACCGGCACGCTCATAGGACCCGGCGCCGAAGGGTGCAAGCGCGACTGTACCGCCGGGCGGAATCGCGATGGGCCGGGCATGGCGCAGACACCACAGGCAATCGCCCGCGCCGCGACAGCGGCGCCGGGCCCAACCCCTGCAGACCGTCAGGTCGAAGGGGGCGGGAGCCGCCCCGGCGCTTGAGACCGTCTCGCCCGCGCTGACCACCCCTGCCATCTTGCCTTTTCGCGGCCCATGGGCGACACCGGCCCGATCACAACAAGGGGGCCGCCATGACTCGCATCGACCGCAAATTCGCCGACCTGCGTACGCAAGGGCGCAAGGCATTCGTGGCCTATGTGATGGCAGGCGATCCCGACTACGACCGGTCGCTGGACCTGATCAAGGGTCTGCCCGGCGCCGGGGTGGACATTATCGAACTGGGCATGCCCTTCACCGATCCCATGGCCGACGGCCCCACCATTCAGCTGGCCGGGCAGCGCGCGCTGGAGGGCGGCCAGACGCTGGACAAGACCCTGTCCATGGCCCGCAGCTTCCGCGAAACCGACACGACCACGCCGATCGTGATGATGGGTTATTACAACCCGATCTACAGCCGCGGCGTGGACCTGTTTCTTGAGCAGGCAAAAGAGGCCGGGATCGACGGGCTGATCGTCGTCGACCTGCCGCCCGAGGAAGACGACGAACTCTGTATCCCGGCGCAGAAGGCCGGGCTGAACTTCATCCGGCTGGCAACGCCGACCACGGATGACAAGCGACTGCCGAAGGTGCTGCAAAACACCTCCGGCTTCGTCTATTACGTGTCGATCACCGGCATCACCGGCGCCGCCGCGGCGCAGGCGGCGGATGTCGCGCCGGAAGTGACCCGGATCAAGTCCCAAACCGATCTGCCTGTGATCGTGGGCTTCGGCATCCGGTCGCCCGAAACCGCGCAATCCATCGCCTCCGTCGCCGATGGGGCCGTTGTCGGGTCGGCCATCGTCAAGCTGGTCGAAGAGGGCCGCCCGGTGCCCGAGATCCTGACTTTCGTCGCCGGTCTGGCCGAAGGCGCCCATCGGGCCTGATCGCAACAGCGACACCGACGCGGCGCGCGTACCGCGGTCGGCTCAGCCCCGCCCGCGATAGGGCGGCACCCCCTGATCGGGGATCCAGACCGCTTCCGGCGCCGCGCCGGTCTGCCAGAACACATCGATGGGCAT
>JAGQRU010000140.1 GCA_020425105.1 Paracoccaceae bacterium | reverse complement strand
CACATCTGCGGGCTGACGTCGAGTGCCAGCTTGTCCGCCACTTCGTCCAATGTCTCGAACGGATCGCGGCCTTCGCGGTCGACCTTGTTGACGAAAGTGATGATCGGCACCGGGCGCAGGCGGCAGACCTCGAACAGCTTCTGGGTCTGGCTTTCCACGCCCTTGGCGCCGTCGATCACCATGATCGCCGCATCCACCGCCGTCAGCGTGCGATAGGTATCTTCCGAGAAATCCGAATGGCCCGGCGTGTCCACAAGATTGAACCGGAACGCGTTGAAATCGAACGACATTGCGGATGCAGAGACCGAGATGCCACGATCCTGTTCCATCTTCATGAAGTCCGACCGTGTGCGCCGCGCCTCGCCCTTGGCACGGACCTGTCCGGCCATCTGGATGGCACCGCCATAGAGCAGGAATTTCTCGGTCAGGGTCGTCTTGCCCGCATCCGGGTGCGAGATGATGGCGAAGGTCCGCCGGCGGGCGACTTCGGGGGGCAAATCGGGGGCGTTTGAGGATCGGTCCAGCATGCGCGCGATATAGCCGGGGCCCGGGGGGCGCGCAATCGGCGTGCATCAAAACGTGGCGCGCATATGCGACAATTGTCTGGGCCGACGGCGCGCGGGCTTGGTGCCGGACAGGCTCACGCGATCGTGACGATGCGGGGCGCAACGCGCCTTGGGCCTGTTGCTGAGTCTGGGATACAAACGGAACATATAAAGAACAAATGGGAGATGTGTCGTGGAACTGAAAGCAATTGCCGATGCGCTGGTGGCGGGCTGCCGCGAGGGGCGCACCATTGAAAACCTGGCGATTCTGTATGCGCCGGACGCGGTGTCGGTCGAAGCGGTGGACAGCGGCGGCGGTCGCGAGGCCCCGGGCATCGACGCGATCCGCGGCAAACATATCTGGTGGGAAGAGAATTTCGAGGTGCATTCCGCGTCGGTCTCGGACCCGATGCTGCATGGGCCGGACCGTTTTGCGGTGATCTTTGAACTCGACGCCACAATGAAGGCGACGGGCACGCGCGAAGCGATGAAGGAAGTCGCGCTCTATACGGTTAAGGGCGGCAAGATCGTGCGTGAGGAATTCTTTTACGGCTGAGCCCTGCGGGCGGTTGGCAAGGCGCGGGCGCGTGCGGTAAGCCGCGCCACGCCGGTTCGAACCGGCCGCCGCATTCACCCCGCTGACCGGAGCCGCCTGTCCGATGCCCTATAGCCTTCGTGTCCTGCGCATCGCGCGCGCGTCGGTTCTGGTGGCGCTTGCGGTGATGGGGCTGAAGGCGGTCGCGTGGTGGTTGACGGGATCTGTCGCGCTTTATGCCGATGCGCTGGAATCCAGCGTGAATGTGGTGACCGCTGGGCTGGCGCTCTGGGCGGTGCATATCAGCCGTATCCCGCCGGATGCCGAACATCACTATGGCCATCACAAGGTCGAATATTTCGCTGCCGTGGCCGAAGGGGTGATGATCGTCCTGGCCGCCCTGCTGATCTTCCGCGAGGCATGGGGCGCGTTTCAGGCGCCGGTCGGTATGGGCAATGCCGGTGCGGGCATGGCGGTCAATGCGGTGGCCGCCGCGATCAATCTGGCCTGGGCGCGGCTGCTGATCCGCGTCGGTCAGCGCGAAGGCTCTCCGGCGCTGGAGGCCGACGGGCGGCATGTGATGACCGATGTCGCAACTTCGGCCGGGGTGCTGGCGGGGCTGGTGCTGGCGTGGATTTCGGGCTGGCCGGTGCTGGATGCGGTGCTGGGTGCGGCGGTCGGGCTGCACATTCTGAACGAAGGCCGCCGGCTGATCGCGGCATCGCTGGACGGGCTGATGGACCGGGCGGCGACCCCGGACGAAACCGCGCTGATCGAAGCCACCATCCGCGACAGTGCCGCCGGTGCGCTGGAGGTTCACGACATCCGCACCCGCCGTGCCGGCCCGGCGATGTTCATCGACTTTCATCTGGTCGTGGACGGCGCGATGAGTGTCAGCCAAAGCCATGAGATCTGCGATCGGGTCGAAGCCGCGCTAGGCGTTGCGGTGCCCGGCGCGCGGGTGGCTATTCATGTGGAGCCCGCCCATAAGCGCAAGCCCGATCACGGGCTGGATCTGGTCTGACCGGCGCACCACCGGCGGCATTTGCCTTTGGCTGCGGGCCTGATAGGTGTCAGGGACCATCGCAGAGGAGGCCACCATGGATCTGGGAATATCGGGCAAGCGGGCATTGGTGACGGCGTCGTCAAAGGGGCTGGGGCGCGGCTGCGCCGAAGCCTTGGCCGCCGCCGGGGTGGATCTGGTGCTGAACGCCCGCGGGGCCGAGGCGCTGGAGCAAACGGCGTCGGCGATCCGGGACGCCTATGGGGTGGCCATCACAGCGGTGGCCGCCGATGTTACTGACGCGGATGGCCGGGCGCGGGTGCTGGATGCGGCGGGCGCGGTGGACATCCTGGTGACCAATGCAGGCGGACCGCCGCCCGGATTGTGGCCCGACTGGAGCCGCGAGGATTTCATCAAGGCGCTTGATGCCAACATGCTGACGCCGGTCGCGCTGATGCAGGCGGTGATTCCGGGGATGATGGACCGGGGATGGGGCCGGGTGGTCAACATCACCTCCTTTTCCGTCAAGGCGCCGATCCCGCAACTGGGCCTGTCGAACGCGGCGCGGACCGGGCTGACCGGGTTCGTGGCGGGAACCGCTCGGCAGGTAGCAGGCCACGGGGTGGCGATCAACAATCTGCTGCCGGGCATCCACGCCACCGACCGGGCCAACGCGCTGGATGCAGGTGCCGCGGCGGCGCAGGGGATATCGGAAGACGCCGCGCGCACTGCGCGGCAGGCGGGGATTCCCGCCGGGCGCTATGGCACCGCGGAGGAGTTCGGCGCCACCTGCGCCTTCCTGTGCTCGCAGCATGCCGGGTTCATCATCGGCCAGAACATCGTGTTGGATGGCGGGGCGATCAACGCCACGTTCTGAGATGGGGCCCGGCGATCCCATGACCCGGCGCCGTCCGGGCCGCCCTGTGGCAGGGTTGCGAAGCAACCCCGGGGGTGTTAGCCGGTGTCTCTGACGGATTTAATCGGATACCCGGCCCGAGCGCGCATTCATGACCGCACCGCATCCCAGGCTTGAAGCCGACGGGCTCTATCGGCGCTTCGCCGGACGGGCTGTCGTCAATGACGTGTCGGTCAGTATCGGCGCGGGCGAGGTTTTGTGCCTGCTGGGGCCGTCCGGCTGTGGAAAATCGACCACGCTGCGGATCCTTGCCGGGGTGGAAATGCCGGAACGCGGGACCATCCGGGTGGACGGGGCCGAAGTGTTCGGCCCGCGCCGGTCGATTCCGCCCGAAGACCGCTCCGTCGGGCTGATGTTTCAGGATTTCGCGCTGTTTCCGCATTTGACGATCCTCGATAATGTCCGCTTCGGCCTGACCGCGCTGTCATCGGCGGACGGCAAGCGCGAGGCGCTGGCTGCGCTCGACCGGGTCGGCATGGTTCACTACGCCGACAATTATCCGCATGCGCTCTCGGGCGGCGAGCAGCAACGCGTGGCTTTGGCGCGGGCGCTGGCGCCGCGCCCGGCGGTGCTGTTGATGGACGAGCCTTTTTCGGGACTCGATTCACGGCTCAAGGACAGCGTCAGGGCGGAAACGCTTGCGATCCTGCGCGAGGCGCGGGCGACGGCGATCGTGGTCACCCACGACGCCGAGGAAGCGATGCGCATGGGCGACCGGATTG
>JAGQRU010000139.1 GCA_020425105.1 Paracoccaceae bacterium | reverse complement strand
AGGCTTCGCCGGTGAAGTCCTTGTCCTGCCCGGCCATGATCCGCATCAGGGTGGATTTCCCCGACCCGTTGACGCCCACGACGCCGATCTTGACCCCCGGAAGGAAAGACAGGCGGATGTTTTCAAAGCATTTCTTGCCGCCAGGATAGCTCTTGGACACGCCATCCATGTGATAGACATACTGATAGGCCGCCATGAGATTCTCCTTCGTCGGTTCGCCGGACTCAGTAGCCGAGCCGCGGGCGAAGGACAATCGCTGCCGCTGGGGCCGCGGCATCGCCGGCACGGGTCTTTCCATTTGCGCAACCGGGCGCGGTATTTTGGACTTCTGTGCGCATGCGTACAGATGCGGCGCGCGGATATGGGTAGGTTTGCCGCCAGTGTGAGGAGAATCGCCTGCGTAATGACTGACGACGTACCAGTTCCCAACGGGCGCTTTCCCGACCGGCATTCTGTGCCGACCCCCCCTTGGCTGCGGGCGCTGTGCGCCGTGGCGCCCTGCCCTAACGACGGCGGCGCGTGAACCGGTCCGACCCGATACAGCCCGACAGAAGCGACAACCGTTTCGAACAGCCGGGCCGAGCGTTCCGCCCGTCGCGGATCGAAGACCTGTGCGCGGCCCAGATCATGCAGGGGCTGTCCCCCGCGGCAATCGCCAGCATCGCACGGGACTTCCGGGTCTTTCAGGTCGGCGCCGGAGCGCCGGTCCGCCGGGACGGCGACGACCCTGCCGGCGCCTTTCTGGTCCTGACGGGAGAGGTCGAGGCCCGGACGGCGGTCGGGACCGGGCGCGATGCGACCGTGTCGGTGTTCCGCCCCGGGGAGTGCTTCGGACTGTTGTCGGCCGTCGGCCAGACGGCCCCGTTACTATCCTTCAAGACCCGGCAGGACAGCGATCTGGCCTGGATCCCCTGCAGCCGGCTGGCGCACTGGATGACGCAGGAACCGGCGCTGTTGCGGAACGTCGTCGGGCAGGCGGCCCGGCACCTGCGCCTGATCGACGACCACCTGTTCGTGCAGATGGCGCACAAGGTTGAAGGGCGGCTGCGGATGGAACTGGCGCGGCTGTTTCTGGAGGCTGGCGGGCTGGAGCCGGGACGGCGGCTGCGTCCCGCGCCAGGCCACGCGGCCCTGGCGGTCAGTATCGGCGCGAACCGCGAAGCCGTCAGCCGGACCATGTCAGTTTTCAACCAAAGCGGGATAATTCGGTCGGGACGACAATGGATTGAGCTGCTCGACCCCCAAAGACTGACGTACGATTTAAACTTTCCAGAACCTTAGCTGCCCCACCCTCCCTATTTTTGGTGAGTTTCCAACAGCAGGGGTTTTGGCCTACCCGATTAAGACAGCTGTGTGGATGTCCGATTGTTTGCCTCGCACAACTTCCAATTGTTTCAGGACCTTGCCCCGTGACTTTCGACTTCTTCTTTCTGCGGAACCTTCCAGAGAACGAGGTAACCTCGTTTCTGGCCCGGGTGACGCGGGTTTCGGTGGATCGAGGAACCCTGATCACCGAACGGGGGGCACGCCCGGAATCGCTCTATCTGGTCTATTCGGGCGAACTGACCGGGTTCATCGCTTCGCGCCATGGCCGCGAAGTGGTGCTGGACCGGCTCAGGCCAGGGGATCTTTTCGGCGAATTGTCGGTTCTGGATGGCGGATCGCGCGTGCGCACGGTGCGCAGCGAAACCGCCTGCGACCTGGGCAAGGTGTCGGGGCGCGACTTCAACCTTTGGCTGGACGATCACCCGACAGCCATGCGGGAAATCCTGGCGCATTTCGCCGGGCGCGGCCGGGATCTGGCCGACCGGCTGTATGAATTTTCCGTGTTCGACGTGGAAACCCGGGTCCGACGGTTTCTGGTGCGCCAGCTGATCGAGGCCGGCGATCTGAGCGACGGCGCGGTTCTGGACCCCGCCCCGACCCATGGCATGATCGCGGGCATCGTCGGCGCCAATCGCGAAGCGGTCAGCCGCTCCCTGTCGCGGATGGTCTCGGCCGGGATCCTGGAAACCAAGCGCCAGCGCATCGTGGTCAACGATGTCCGGCGTCTTGAAAGCGGCCGCTGACCCGCGCGGCTGCCCGACCTGCCAAACGCGCATTTGACAGAGGTGGCTGCGCCGCCCATGTTTGCGCCAACAGCAGGAGGCGCCCATGACATATATCCCCGCCGAAACCCGGTATGACCGGATGGTCTATCGCCGCTGCGGCCGGTCCGGGCTGAAATTGCCCGCGGTGTCGCTGGGCTTGTGGCACAATTTCGGCCATGATCGGCCGCACTGGCTGAAGCGCGAGATCTGCCGCACGGCCTTCGATCTGGGCATCACCCATTTCGATCTGGCCAATAATTACGGGCCGCCCGCCGGCAGCGCGGAAGAGGCGTTCGGCGAAATCCTGCGCACCGATTTCGCCGGATACCGGGACCAGCTGATCATCAGCTCGAAAGCGGGCTACGACATGTGGCCCGGCCCCTATGGCGAATGGGGCAGCCGGAAATACCTGATCGCGTCCTGCGATGCGTCGCTGAAGCGGATGGGGCTGGACTATGTGGACATCTTCTATTCGCACCGCTTCGACCCCGACACGCCGCTGGAGGAAACCATGGGCGCGCTGGACCAGATCGTGCGGTCGGGTAAGGCGCTTTATGCCGGGATCTCGTCCTATAACTCGCAGCGCACGCGCGAGGCGGTGGCGATCCTGAAGGATCTGGGCACGCCCTGCCTGATCCATCAGCCGTCCTATAACATGCTGAATCGCTGGGTCGAACGGGACGGGCTGAAGGACACCCTGGCCGATCTGGGGGTGGGGTCGATCGCCTTCACGCCGCTGGCGCAAGGGATGCTGACCACCCGCTATCTGCGCGGCGTGCCCGAGGACAGCCGCGCGGTGCAGGGCAAGAGCCTGGCGCCGACGATGATCACGCAAAGCGCGCTGGACAGCATCCGGGGGCTGAACGACGTGGCGGCGGCGCGCGGTCAGACGCTGGCGCAGATGGCCATCGCCTGGGTGCTGCGCGGGGGCGGGATCACCACCGCCCTGATCGGCGCATCGCGGCCCGAACAGGTGGTTGATTGCGCAGGTGCGGTCGGCAATCTGGAGTTTACCGAGGCCGAACTGGCCGAGATCGACCGCCTGTCATCGGAAGAAGACATCAACCTGTGGGCGCGGTCGTCGGAAGGGGTGTAAAACGGGCTGGCCCGGCGGCACGCCGGTCCTGCGCCTCAGAGCGCGAGGACGGCGGCGGCGGTCATCGCCCCGGTACAGAGCGCGCCGAAGACCAGCCCGAAAATGATTTGCTTGTAGGTGTCGGTCATTGGAAAAGTCCTTTCAGCGTCGAAGATCGGCTGCCGGGAAAACGTAGCATGGCGGGCCAAAGTTCCGACGATTTGACTCATTTCATCATTAACGACCGGGGCCCCAGCCGGGCCACGGCTCACAAGGTATGCCCCGGTCAGCCTTCGCGGCGGGCCCGGAAGACGGTGTCGGCCAGTGCGGTTTGGGCGTCGGCGCGGCTGGTGGGAACCGCCTGGGTGACGATCCGGGCACCGCGGCGCGGGCCGGTGATCTCGGCCGCCGCGACCGACGGCGCGAAGAGCGACGCGTCCGGCGTCTGGCGGGCGCCGCGACGCAGGTCGCTGTCCTGAGCGGCCGCCGTCGGGGCGGGCGCGGCGGTGCGGGTGTCGCTGTCGGCGATCACGGCGCCCAGCCCGCACACGAGAAAGCTGGCGGCGATGAAAGCGGCGAAGGTCAGTTCGGGTTTCTTGGTCATTGGTCTTTTCCTGTTGGTTATTAAGATTGATTAACGTGAGCCGGTTGTGCCGCGAACCAGCGCGCGGCCCCAGTGGGCAAATCCCGACCGTGCGGCGCGCAAGGCTCTGGAATCCCTGACCTCTTGGCGCCGGCCGCGCCGGAAATGGACGCTGCAACGCAGCATTTCTGGGGTCGGGCGGCGCTGTTGCCGGGCCCGTCTTCAGGGGCCGCTTGCAGTCCTGCCCGGGCCATGGTGTAGCTTTGTTCCCAGGAGGCGGCGCGCATTGGAGCGGGCGCAGGACGGCGGCGGAGATATGAGAACAGGCTTTCCCATCGCCCGCGCGGGGCAGCGGATCGGGCTTCTGGGCGGATCCTTCGATCCGCCCCATGGCGGGCATCTGCATCTGAGCCGTCAGGCGTTGCGCGGCTTCGGGCTCGACCGGGTGTGGTGGCTGGTCTCGCCGGGCAATCCGCTGAAGACCGAAGGCCCGGCGCCGCTGGCACGGCGCATGGCGGCGGCGCGCGCGGTGGCGCGCGATCCGCGCATCACCGTCACCGATGCCGAGGCGCGGCTGGGCACCCGGGTCACCGCCGAAACGCTGGAGGCGTTGACCCGGCGCTATCCCGGGGTGCGGTTCACCTGGCTGATGGGGGCCGACAATCTGGCCGGGATCCACCGCTGGGAACGCTGGCCGTCGATCTTCGCGCTGGTGCCGGTCGGGGTCATCGCCCGGCCCGGCGATCCGCTTTGGGCGCGCACCGCGCGCGCGGCGCGGCTGATGCGGGACGGGCGGCTGCGCAGCAACCAGTCGCATCTGCTGGGCGCCGCCATTCCGCCGGCTTGGTGCTATCTGCGCGGGCCGCAGGTCAATCTGTCCTCGACCGCGATCCGCGCCCGGGGCGAGTGGCAGCGATGACGCGCGGACCCGACCGCCGCGCGGTTCTGGCCGGGCTCGCGGCGCTGGCCATGCCGGGCGTTGCAGGGGCGCAGGTGCTGAACAGCCCCTGGCCGGTGCCGCGCCCGCCACGCCCGCCAGCCCCCGATCTGACCAGCCGCAGCCGCAGCCTGATCGACGCGATGCATCTGACCGGCGCGGTGTCCTGCGTGCTGGCAGACACGCTGAGCGGCAAGGTTCTGGTGGCCATCGACCCCGATCAGCCGCTGCCTCCGGCCAGCGTGACCAAGGCGGTGACCGCCGCCTATGCCTTTGCCGAGCTGGGCCCGGGACACCGGTTCATCACCCGGGTGCTGGGCACCGGCCCGCTGCAGAACGGCGTGCTGCACGGGGATCTGATCCTGGCGGGGGGCGGGGCGCCGGGCCTGTCCACGACCGATCTGGCGGCGCTGGCGCGCGACCTGCGCCTGCTGGGTCTGCGCGAGGTCACGGGGGGCTTCCGCATCTGGTCCGGGGCGCTGCCCCAGATCGCGGAAATCGCGCCGGATCAGCCGGACCATCTGGGCTATAACCCGTCGGTGTCGGGGCTGAACCTGAACTACAACCGGGTGCATTTCGGCTGGCGCCGCTCTGGCGCCGATTACACGCTGACCATGGATGCCCGCGACGGCGACCTGAAACCGGCGGTGCAGAGCAGCCGCATCCGGCTCGCCGCGCGCGAGGCGCCGGTCTATGCCCATGGGCAGGATCCCCAAACCGGGCGCGAGGACTGGACCGTGGCGCGCGGCGCCCTGGGCAGCGGCGGGGCGCGGTGGCTGCCGGTCCGCGACGGCGGGCTTTACGCGGCGGATGTGTTCGCCACCTTGATGCGCGCGGGCGGGATCGTCCTGCAGGCGCCGCAGCGTCTGGACAGCCTGCCCGACGGCGCGGTGCTGGCCAGCCTGCCCAGCCCGGCCCTGACCGATATCGCCCGGGGCATGCTGAAATATTCCACCAATCTGACGGCAGAGGTTCTGGGCCTGTCCGCATCGGCGGCGCAGATGGGCGCCCCGGCGGCGGATCTGGCGTCTTCGGGCGCGGCGATGACCGTCTGGGCGCGGGACCGGCTGGGCATGCAGGCCAGCCATTTCGTCGATCACTCGGGGCTGGGCGACGGGTCGCGGGCCACTGCGACCGACATGTGCGGCGCGCTGCTGCGGCTGGGACCGGACGGCGCCCTTGGCCGGGTGCTGAAAGAGATCACGCTGCGCCGGGACGATGGCAGCCCGGAGCCGCTGCGCCTGACGGCGAAAACCGGCACGCTGAATTTCGTCTCGGCGCTGGCGGGCCATATCGCGCCCCGCGACGGCAACCCGATGACCTTCGCCATTTTCACCGCCGATCTGGCGCGGCGGGCTGCGATTGCGCCCGAAGACCGGGAAAACCCGCCCGGATCACAGGGCTGGACCCGCCGGTCGCGGCAGATGCAGTTCGATCTGGTGCGGCTCTGGGCCGGTGCAGCCTGACCCGGTCCGTGCCGGGGGCGGCGGGTTACAGAACCAAATGCCGGGCGCGGGCGCCGCGTTCGATGGCCGCCGCGTGCAGGCGGTCGATATTCAGTTCGTACCGCACCTCTTCCAGCAGCCGCAGTTCGGCTTCGTTCAGATTGCCGTCCGCCGCCGCCACGTCGCAGGCCAGCGCATA
>JAGQRU010000138.1 GCA_020425105.1 Paracoccaceae bacterium | reverse complement strand
TGATGAATATCATCAATGGCGGCGAGCATGCCGACAACCCGATCGACATTCAGGAATTCATGATCATGCCGGTCAGCGCGGAAAATATCCGCGACGCGGTGCGGATGGGGTCGGAAGTCTTCCACACGCTGAAAAAAGAACTGTCGGGCGCGGGTCTGGCCACCGGCGTCGGGGATGAGGGCGGCTTCGCCCCCAACCTGAGCTCCACCCGGGACGCCCTTGATTTCATTCTGAAGTCCATCGAGAAAGCGGGCTACAAGCCGGGTGAGGATATCTACCTGGCGCTGGATTGCGCATCGACGGAATACTTCAAGGACGGCAAATATGTTCTTGCCGGTGAAGGCAAAACCCTGACCAGCGCCGAGAATGTCGATTATCTGGCCGCCCTGTGCGCCGATTACCCGATCATTTCGATCGAAGACGGCATGGCGGAAGACGACTGGGACGGCTGGAAACTGCTGACCGACGCGCTCGGCGGCAAGGTGCAGCTGGTGGGCGACGATCTGTTCGTCACCAACCCTGCCCGTCTGGCCGACGGCATCAAACAGGGCGTGGCGAATTCGATGCTGGTGAAGGTCAACCAGATCGGGTCGCTGTCCGAAACGCTGAAGGCCGTCGATATGGCGCACCGCGCCCGCTACACCAACGTGATGTCGCACCGGTCGGGCGAAACCGAAGACGCCACCATCGCCGATCTGGCGGTGGCGACCAATTGCGGCCAGATCAAGACCGGGTCGCTGGCGCGGTCCGACCGGCTGGCGAAATACANNAATACAACCAGCTGATCCGGATCGAAGAGATGCTGGGGGAAACCGCGGAATATGCAGGCCGGTCGATCCTGAAGGGCTGACGCGCCGGACATTCCGTAAAGGCAAAAAGGGGAGGCCATTCTGGCCTCCCCTCCTGCGTTCTGCAGGCGCCGGTCAGTCGAACCAACCTTTTTCGACTTCCGGCAACGCTTTCAGCGATTCCTCGGAATGGCGCGTCACAAGGGCGTAGTCGTCATCGCCATCGCTCAGGGCGACGATGCGCACGTTTTCCATCGGCAGCAGGACATGCTTGTCGCCAATGCCGAGGAACCCGCCCACATCGGCGACGACCCCGACCATCTGGCCGGATCTGTCCAGCACGATGTCTTCGATTTCACCAATGGCTTCCCAGCTGTCCAGCACGGCTTCCAGCGGGCCTTCATCGTTCCACGGAACCTGAGACAGATCCGTATAGATGTTGCCCCCGGCGATATCCTTGGCGATGATCAGATGCGACGGATCAATCTGCGCCTCCATATGGGTTTCAGCGCTCACCGGAGCGGCGAGAACGGCAATGGCCAGGGCAGATGCGGCGAAACTTTTCATCATGTACTCCTCTCGTGTTGTACACCCGAACAACGGATGCCCGGCGATTGGGTTCCCGCATTTTTTGACGAGGCCCCCATGACCGCAGACGAGATCATCGCGCTTTTGACCCTGAAACCGCATCCGGAAGGCGGCTGGTACCGGCAGACCTGGCAGGCTGACGCTGCGGAGGGCGACCGTGCCGCCGGGACAGCCATCTATTTCCTGCTGCAAGCTGGCGAGCGCAGCCACTGGCACCGCGTGGATGCCGCCGAAATCTGGCATTTCTATGCTGGCGCCCCGCTGGCGCTGCATGTGGCGCGGACCCGTCGGGGACCCGTGGACACGCATGTTCTGGGCCCGGAGCTTGCCACCGGGCAGCGTCCGCAGGTGATCGTCCCCAAACATGACTGGCAGGCCGCGGAATCGCTGGGCGCATGGACCCTGGTCGGCTGCACGGTTTCGCCGGGGTTCGAGTTTGCCGGATTTGAGCTCGCACCACCGGATTTCGACATTCCGGGAGCCTGAGCCTGATGGCGATCATCATCCGCGATGCGGACTGGAACGGCTTCAGGGCGGTCATGGGTGACAAGGGCGGCTGCGGCGGATGCTGGTGCCGGTTGTGGCGCGTGTCCCGAAAACAGCATGACGCCGACAAAGGCGACGGCAACCGCGATGCCATGCGCGCGCTGTTCGACCGTGGCCACGTGCCGGGACTGATCGCATGGGACGGCGACACGCCCTTCGGCTGGATTTCGGTCGACCGACGCAGCGCGTTTCCACGGCTGGCGGGCTCACGCATCCTGAAGGCCGTGGACGACCGCCCGGTCTGGAGCGTGTCGTGCTTTCTGGTGAAACCCGCTTATCGCCGCCGGGGTCTGTCTGCCGACCTGCTGCGCCATGCCTGCGGTTTCGCGAAGGCCCGGGGCGCGGACATTCTGGAAGGCTATCCGGTGGACCCGGGCAAGAAATACCCCGCCGTTTATGGCTGGACCGGGTTCATGGGCGCTTATCGCGCCGCCGGGTTCACCGAAGTGGCCCGGCGATCGGAAACGCGCCCGATCATGCGCAAGGTTCTGGACTGAACGTCACGCGCCGCGAATATAGTCCACAAGCTGGGCGGTGGAGCCGTCCTTGC
>JAGQRU010000137.1 GCA_020425105.1 Paracoccaceae bacterium | reverse complement strand
CCAGCCGTTCATGGGCCGCGTGCTGGTCCACGATGGTGATCCCGTCGCTGGTCTGCGCGATGATATAGGTTTCATGCACCTGCGCCCGGGCCGCCCCCAGATACCCGACCTCGGCCATCGGGGTCTGTGCACCGCCGCCGCTGGCGGGACCGGCCGTCTCCACCCGCGCCGACGGCATTTCGGCAAAGCCGAACCCGGCCACAGGCTGCGGCGCCTGGGCCTGGTACGACATCTGCCGCGCGGCGGGCGCGGGACGGTCCATCTGATAGACCTTCGCCGGACCCGCCGCTTCCGCACGAAAGGCGCCCAGCGTGGCGCCCGCCACGGTGGACGACGCCCGGTGCCCGGCTTCCGCCAGCGCATGGCGCAGCCCCGATACGATCAGCCCGCGCACGATGCCGCTGTCGCGGAACCGCACCTCTGCCTTCGCGGGATGCACGTTCACATCGACCCATTCGGGATCGCAGGTCACAAACAGCGCCGCCGCCGGATGCCGGTCGCGGCTCAGCAGGTCGGTGTACCCCGCCCGCAACGCCCCCGACAGCAACTTGTCACGCACCGGCCGGCCGTTGACGAACAGATACTGCGCCACCGCCGCACCGCGCGAATAGGTGGGCAGCGCCGCGAACCCGGTCAGCCGGTGCCCGTCGCGCTCGGCATCCAGCGCCACCGCGTTTTCCGCAAAATCGCGCCCGATCAGACGCGACAGCCGCGCCAGAAGCGCCGCCGGCCCGTCGCCCGCTTCGGCATCGGCGCGCAGCACGCAGCGGCCTTCGCCGCCCCCGGACAGATCGCGGACCACGAATCCCACCCCGGGTTCCGCCATCGCCAGCCGCCGCACCATGTCCAGAATCGCCTGGGTTTCCGCCCTATCCGAACGCAGGAATTTCAGCCGCGCCGGGGTCGCGTGAAACAGATCGCGCAGGTCCACGCGGGTCCCGCGGCTCAGCGCCGCCGGACGCACCGGCTCCACCCGTCCGCCACTGACCGAAATCGCCGCTGCATCGGCCCCGCCATGGCGCGAGGTCACCGTCAGCCGCCCCACCGCACCAAGCGAGGCCAGCGCTTCGCCCCGGAACCCGAAGGTATGGATGTTCAGCAGATCGCTGCCGTCGATCTTCGACGTGGCGTGGCGCGACAAGGCCAGCGGAAGCTCTTCGGCGCGGATGCCATGCCCGTCATCGCTTACCCGCAACAGGGTCTTGCCGCCATCGGCATAGGCGATCTCGATCCGCCGCGCGCCCGCGTCCAGCGCGTTTTCCACCAGCTCCTTGACCGCCGAGGCCGGACGTTCGACCACCTCGCCCGCCGCGATGCGGTTGATGGTCGCTTCGCCGAGTTGCGCAATCCTTGGGGTGTCTAGCTGAATGTTGGGGATAGAAAGCTCCATGCCACTATCACTAGCATGGAGCCCGTCGATTCTGAAAGCGCTTCAATGGCTGGCGGGCACGCTTTCAGGCTGTCCCACCAACACGAAGCTCAACGCCTCGGGCTGCAACACCTGCGCCGCAACCCGGCGCGCGTCCTGCGGACTGACGCTCCGGATCTTGTCGTTTCGGGTGGCGACATAATCGATGGGCAACCCCGCGGCCTGCATCCCCACCAGAATGCGGGCGATCGCGTCATTGCCGTCGAAGCGCAGCGGATAGCCCCCGATCAGATAGGTCTTGGCGCGTTCCAGTTCCTCTGCCGTGGGACCTTCGGCGGCCATCCGGGCCCATTCGGCGCGCACAACCTCGACGGTTTCAGCAGCCCGGGCATTGGCGGTGGCCGCCCGTCCGACCAGCAGGTCAGCATAGTCCTTATCCGCCAGATAGGCATAGATCCCATAAGTCAGACCGCGCTTTTCGCGCACTTCGGTTGTCAGCCGCGACGTGAACCCGCCGCCGCCCAGGATCTGGTTCACCAGATAGGCGGCGAAATAGTCCGGGTCGTCGCGCGCCAGCCCCGGCTGGGCGAAACTGATCACCGTCTGCGGCGTGTCATAAGGCACCACCGTCACCCCGCCGTCGAAGGCCAGCACCGCGTCTTGCGGCAGGGGGGCGCCGGTCTCGGGCAGCCGCGCCAGCAACCGGTCGACGATGTCCGCCAGTTTTTCGGCGCTGATATCCCCCGCTGCCGCGATAACCACCCGGTCCCGCGCCAGCGCCCCGCGATGGGCCGCAATCAGATCGTCGCGCGTCAGCGCCGCCACGCTTTCCAGCGTGCCTTCGCCCGGGCTGCCATAGGGATGATCGCCATAGGTCGCGGCGGCAAAGGCGTTCGCGGCGATGGTGTCGGGATCTTCGGCATCGGACCGCAATCCGGCCAGAACCTGGTCGCGGACCCGCTCCACCGCGTCGGGGGCAAAGCTCGGCGCCGCCAGCGCCTGTTCCAGCAAGGCGACCGCTTCATCCGTGGTATCCGACAGGAACCGCGCCGACACGCTGACCGCGTCGTCGCCCACATCGAACCCGAAACTGGCCGCCAGATCGTCGCGCGCCTCGGCAAAGCCCCGGGCATCCAGATCCCCCGCGCCTTCTTCCAGCAGCCCGGTCATCAGATGCGTCGCGCCGCGTTTGCCCGGGGCATCGACCGATGTGCCGCCCAGAAACAGTATTTCCAGCGACACCGCCGGAACGGCCGGTTCCTCGACCAGCCACGCGGTGAAGCCCGCAGGGGTCTTGACCTCGGTGATGGCGATATCGGCCCAAAGCGGCAGAGCGGCGGCCACCCAGACGACGGACGCAAGCGCAAAACGGATCATTGGGTCACCTCATCTGCGGTTGCCGGCGCGCGCAACCAGCCCGTCACCGACCGTTCCGGCACCAGCACCGCGCGGGCCGCGGCGAGGATGTCATCGGCGCTGACCGCCTGCAGGATCGCGGGCCAGTCCTGTACATCCTGTACCGTCAGCCCGGTACTGAGCGCCGCCCCGTATTGCCGCGCCCGCCCCTGTGCGTCATCCAGCGCATAGATCGCATCCGCCGCATATTGGCGCTTCAATCGCGCCAGCGCATCGGGATCGACGCCGCTTTTCAGAAACGCGGCCAGCTCTTCGTCCAGCGCGGCCTCGGCATCGGCCAGATCGACGCCCGGCGCGGGCAGCACGGTGAAATTGAACGTCGTGTCGTCCAGCGAGGTCGGCGAATAATAGGCCGAGGTATAAAGCGCGACCTGCCGGTCGAACTGCAACCGCCGGCCCAGAACCGACGTCGCGGGATCGCCGCCCAGAAGATCCGACAGCAAGACCAGCGCCGCGGCGGTATCCTGCGCCCCGCTGTCGCGTTCCGGCGCCAGATAGGACCGCGACACATAGGGCTGCGCGATGCGCGGATCTTCGAAAACCAGGCGCCGCGCGGCTGTCTGGGGCGGCTCGGAAACACGGCTGCGCGCCGTGAAATCGGGATTCTTTGGGATCGGGCCATAGTATTGTTCGGCCAGCGCGCGCACCCTCTCCGGTGTCACATCGCCCGCCACCACGAGCGTCGCATTGTTGGGCACATAATGGCGGCGGTAGAACTGCAGCGCATCGTCGGCGCCCAGGGCTTCGACCTCATGCCGCCAGCCGATGATCGGGCGGCCATAGGGATGGTTCAGAAACTGTGCCGCCTGCGCCTGTTCGCGATAAAGCGCCCCGGGGTTGGTGTCAGTCCGCTGCGCGCGCTCTTCCAGAACGACGCTAAGCTCCGGCGCGGTCTGGGCTTCGGTCAGTTGCAGATGGGTCATCCGGTCGGCTTCCATCTCCATCATCTGCGGCAGCAGATCCGCGGCGACGCGCTGGAAATATGCGGTGTAGTCCCACGACGTGAAGGCGTTTTCGCTGCCGCCGTTTTCTTCGACGATGCGGCTGAATTCCCCCGGCGCGCGGAGTTCGGTGCCCTTGAACATCAGATGTTCCAGCAGATGGGCGATACCGGATTTCCCCGGCACCTCATCCGCCGCGCCGACCCGATACCAGATCATCTGAACCACGACGGGCGCGCGATGATCCTCGATCACCACGAC
>JAGQRU010000136.1 GCA_020425105.1 Paracoccaceae bacterium | reverse complement strand
AGCTCCTTCGGTACACCTAACTTCACGTGGCCTAATCCTCGTTTTTGGACTTGGTTAAGGTCGGTTGGCGCGGTATGGCAAGGGATGAAACCGTGAATGAAAATATTTCATATGATAGGTAGCGGGATTCCGGATGGGGAAATCAGGGACGACAGTAACGGCAGCAGACGTTGCAGTTGAAGCGGAGGTGTCGCGCTCGGCAGTGTCGCGGGCTTTTCGCCAGGATCGCTCTCTGAGCGAAGAAAAGCGCGCCAGAATCCTCGCAGCTGCGAAACGGCTTGGCTATCTGCCGCCTTCCGCCCAAGCGGTCGCGCGCCTTGCCGACAAGACCATCACTTTGGTCGTGGCAGACATGGACAACCCGTTCTACCCGATGGCGGCCAATGCGTTGTCGCACGCGATACACGCCAGCGGACGGCGGCTTATCCTTCATGCGGTGCCGCCACAGGAAGACGTGGATAGTGTTCTGAGGCAGGTTCTGGACTATAGATCAGAGGCTGCCATCGTGACATCGTCGTTGATGTCGTCCCGCATGGCTCGGGACTGCCGCGCCCAGAATATGCCGGTCATCCTTTTCAATCGGGTGCAACCGGATCGGCGCATGACCGCGGTGACATGTGACAATTACGGCGGCGGCCGACTTGCGGCCGAAAAGTTTATCGAAGCCGGATTTCGCAGGATCGGAATGGTTGGCGGCAGGGTGAATACGTCCACGCACCTGGAGCGAAGCCGGGGATTTTGCGATCGACTTGCCGAAGCCGACATACGGCTAACGGCGGCGATTTCCGGGGAATTCAAATACGATGTTGCGTTCGATGTTGTGCGAGAGTTGCTTGCGGAAAGCGGTCGGCCTGATGCGTTATTCTGCCTGAACGATATCATGGCTCTGGCAGCGATAGATGCCGCGCGAGTGGCGGGGTTGCGGGTGCCCGACGATATTGCCGTCATCGGTTTTGACGATATTCCAATGGCGTCCTGGCCGTCCTACAGGCTGACGACGGTTCGCCAGCCCATTCGCCGGATGGTCGCTGACACGTTGGAACTCATCCAGGCGCAGCTGCTGGACCCTGAGGTTTGCGGAACAATAAGGATCGCTCCCGTCCGGCTGATTGAGCGGGACAGTGCGTGAAATAATTTCAATGCGCACTGAGATGATTGCATGGAATCTGGCCAGCAGCATAGGTGATTGCCAACGTCGCATGGAAGGACAGACCGATGGCAATCGAACACCTTAAGACTGGTAAACCGGAAACCGAGCGCGCCGAAGATGACGCAAAAGTCCGCGGGATCGTCGAGACGACCCTGAAGGATATCGAGATCCGCGGCGACGCCGCGATCCGTGAACTGTCCGCGAAATTCGACAAGTATGAGCCGAAGAGCTTTCTGCTGAGCCCATCCGAGATCGAGGCCGCGATACAACAGGTGTCGTTTCGCGAAATGGAGGACATCAGGTTCGCCCAGACGCAAATCCGGCGATTTGCCGAAGCGCAACGTGCCTCGATGACCGATGTCGAGGTGGAAACGCTTCCTGGCGTGATCCTCGGCCACAAGAATATCCCCGTCCAATCTGTCGGGTGTTACGTGCCGGGCGGCAAATTCCCGATGGTGGCCTCGGCGCATATGTCGGTTCTGACGGCATCGGTCGCGGGGGTGCCGCGCATTGTCGCCTCGGCCCCGCCCGTGAACGGCGCACCACATCCCGCCATCGTCGCGGCCATGCACATGGGCGGCGCGCATGAAATCTATGTCCTTGGCGGCATGCAGGCCGTCGGCGGCATGGCCATCGGGACCGAGACCATCAAGCCGGTCGACATGCTGGTCGGTCCGGGCAATGCCTTCGTCGCCGAGGCCAAGCGCCAACTGTTCGGGCGGGTGGGCATCGACCTTTTCGCAGGCCCGACCGAAACCATGGTCATCGCGGACGAAACCGTGGACGCCGAGATGTGCGCGACCGACCTGCTGGGTCAGGCCGAACACGGCTACAACTCACCCGCAGTCCTGCTGACGAATTCGCGCAAGCTTGCCGAGGACACGCTGGCCGAGATCGACCGCATCCTTGCGATCCTGCCGACCCGTGAAACCGCCTCGGTCAGCTGGGCGGATTATGGCGAGGTGATCGTTTGCGACACCTATGACGAGATGTTGACGGTTGCCAATGACATCGCCTCGGAACACGTTCAGATCATGACCGACCGCGATGACTGGTTCCTGGAGAACATGCACAGCTATGGGGCGCTGTTCCTGGGGCCGCGCACCAACGTGGCCAATGGCGACAAGGTGATCGGCACGAACCACACGCTGCCCACCAAGAAGGCCGGGCGCTACACCGGCGGGCTTTGGGTCGGCAAGTTCCTGAAAACGCACAGCTATCAGCGTGTCATCACCGACGAGGCCGCGGCGCTGGTTGGCGAATTCGGCTCGCGGCTTTGCATGCTCGAAGGCTTTGTCGGCCATGCCGAGCAATGCAACGTCCGCGTGCGCCGCTACGGCGGCCGCAACGTGCCTTACGGCGCCGCTGCCGCGCCGCAAGAGGCGGCGGAATGAGCGCGGCGCCGTCCTTTCGGCTCGACGGGAAACGGGCGCTGATCACCGGAGCGGGGCGCGGCATAGGCCGCGCCATCGCCGAGGCCTATGCCGAAGCCGGCGCGGAGGTGATCCTCTGCGCCCGCAGCCGCGACGAGATCGAGGAATTGACAAATGACCTGCGCGCGCAAGGGTACAAGGCCGAACCACTGGTCGCCGATGTGACCGACATCGCGGGCTTTGCCGCGCGCGTCGCGGACCTGCCGGCGGTCGATATCTTTGTCAACAACGCCGGGACCAACCGGCCCAAGCCGCTCGTCGATGTGACCGAGGACGATTATGACGCGGTGCTCGACCTCAACGTAAAGGCGGCGGTGTTCGCCGCGCAGGCGGTCTCATCCGCGATGGTCGCCGCGGGAAAGACCGGCTCGATCATCAACATGTCCTCGCAGATGGGCCATGTCGGCGCGGCCAACCGCACGCTTTACTGCGCCTCCAAATGGGCGATCGAGGGGTTCACCAAGGCGCTCGCGGTCGAGCTTGGCCCCAAAGGCATCCGGGTCAACACCATCTGCCCGACCTTCATCGAAACACCGCTGACGAAGCCGTTCTTCGAGGACCCGGCCTTCAAGGCCGCGGTCCTGGGCAAGATCAAGCTGGGCCGGATCGGTCAGGTCGGGGACGTTACAGGTGCCGCGGTTTTCCTTGGCTCTGACGCATCTTCGCTGATGACCGGCAGCGCATTGATGCTCGACGGTGGCTGGACCGCCGACTAGGCGCGGCCCACCCCGCCGGTCAACACATCGAAGATCGACTGCGCCTCTTCCAACGTCGCGCAGTCTCCACGCCAGCCGACGACCTGATCGGGACGGATGAGCGCCGCGGGCGCGTCGTAAAGATCGCAAGCCACACGCTCATCCGCCAAGGTCAGAATCTTCAGGGAAAGAGCACGCTCCTTGGCGACTTCGGCGAAATGTTGCGCTGCACCTGTATCCGAGGAAAACACGAGCAGTGTCCAGTCAAAGCCGAATTTGTCAAAAAGCGATGCATCATCGCTCAGCCACGCATGCGGAGCACGGCCACCTGGCTTGCCTGACGGGACATAGACCGACGGATCATCGGGCGGCGCCGGCGTGCGGTCGTGGCAGATCGCGGGCGAGCCGTCGTAGCGCGCGCCAAGGGTGAAGCCCGGAATGGTGAATTCATGTTGCGCATGCCGTCCCAGATAGGCGCCTGCGCGCGCGCGCGCGGCCTCGCCCGCAGAGCCTTCATCCTCGATTGCAGGGGAAGGCACGTAGAGTCCCACGGAATCCGCGAACTTCAGGGCGAATTGCGTGTTGCGCAAGGCAACGGGGCGACGCTCGGCAGCATAGCTGTCAAGCAGTGCAGGCATCGCCTGCCCCTTGACCACCGCGGCGAGTTTCCAGCCGATATTAACTGCATCCTCGATCGCGGTGTTGTAGCCCATGCCACCCGTCGGCGTGAAAAGATGCACTGCGTCGCCACCCAGAAAGACACGGCCATCCTGAAACTTATCGGCCACAAGCGCCCGACCGGCTAGCCAAGACGCAATCCCCGTCACCTTGTAGGGTATCTCGCGACCGACGGCCTGTAGAAACAGCGCCCCGGCCTCTTCCTGGGTCATGCTGTCCGCGTCTTCGCCGTCGCGCAGCTGCGTCTGCAGCACAAAGCTGCCTTTGCCGTCAACCGTTGCAAGAAGCGCCCGGCGACGACGGTTGAAGGTCCAGTACATCCATGCACGGGGAATGCCGAGTTCGTTGTAAAAGGCTGGTGCGTCGAGATAAATCGACAGCATCCGCCCCCCCATGAAGTCGCGATGCGCAGCGTCCGAGCCACCATAACGAATGCCGAGTTGCTTGCGGATGCGGCTTTGTGCGCCATCGGCGGCGAAAAAGTACCTGCCCCTCGCGATATGCGTTTCACCCGAGGTTAGATCCTTGGCATCAACGACAACTCCGTCGTCATCCTCGACAAAGCCCGTCACCTCGGTTTCAAACAGCACTTCGACACAATCGTATGCCTCGACCTTCCGCAGCAAGGTTTGCTCGACCAGGCTTTGCGGCACGCGATGCGGAAGCTCGGCGGCGTTCCATATGTGCGCCTGTTCTCGCACGGTACGGCCAGCGTCATTGGAGCAGGGCATTCGGTGCCGCGCCAACTCGTGACCTGCATAGGTCGTGAAATAGGCCAGATCGGTCGGATGATCTCCGGGCATACCGAGTTGGCGGATCTCATGGGCGAAACCGTGGCGGCGATAATGCTCCATCGACCGCGCCTGCGTGGCATTGGCCTGCGGCGCGGTTGCCACGCCCTGTTCGCGATCGAGCACGATGGTCTTGATACCCCGTGCGCCCAGTTCCAATGCCAGCATCAGACCACAGGGTCCCGCGCCGACAACAACAACATCCGCAACCGTACGTTTCATGGCCTCTCCTCCCGAATTGGAACAGAGACTAGGCGCATTGTCTGATTTCTAAAGATTTCAAAATTGCCTGAGCGATAAAGAATTGGCATCCCTTGGCGTGCCGTCTCGTCCTACCAGCCGCTGAACGAGATGTATGAAGTATTCGCCTGCGGGCGTCATCCCAAGCCCCGTACGCTGTACGAGCATAATCGGAGGGGCCGCGAAGTCCTCTTCCAGGGGAATGCTCTCAAGCCATCCATTGACAAGCGGTGCCTCGACCCATTGCACCGGCATCATGGCAAGCGCATCGGTGTGGATCAAAGTCACCAGTGCCGAAAGGGCGCTTTGGGTCTGATAGATAAGGCGAGGAACCTTTATACCGGCTTCTGCAAAAACCTGCCGCAGCTCGTCGGCGGCATCGCGCGTGATCGAAGTGGTCATCCATTCCGCATCAGACAAATCGCCCAGACGGCGTGCGCCCCGAAGCGGGTGATTGCAGCGCCCGACAACAACCCGCCGATTGTCGAAAAGCTTGCTGACAGACAGGTCTGCAGGATGCCCGACATCCGGCATAGGGCCGACATAGACATCAAGAAGCCCGTTCCGCAAATCGGTCTCCAGCGTCGGAAAGAAACCTTCGACAAGGCGCAGCCTGATGTTTGGATAGCGCCGCTTGAAGGCCGGAAGCACCTCTGACAACACGCCGAAATGCGCTGCGATTGAAAAACCCAACGCGAGTTCGCCGTCGAGATCGCCTTGCCGCTGGCGCACCGCTTCTCTGGCGCGCCGCACCTCGTTCAAGACTGCCATTGCCCGTATAAGAAAGTCTTCGCCAACGGGCGTCAATTGAACGCCGCGCGCTTGCCTTACGAACAGTTGCGCGCCAAGCGAATGCTCCAGCGCCTGAATGCTGCGGGTTATCGCGGGCTGCGCCATCCCTGTTTCTCGTGCCGCGGCACGCAGGCTGCCACGTTCGGCGACCGCAACGAAATCACGAAGCTGATTAAGTTTCATGGCGCATTGATGCCTAAAAGTTATCGTCCTGTTATATTTCTCATCTTTTATGATGCACTTTTTGCGCTTAATCAACACGATGGAGGGCCATCTCATAGATTTCGTATGAGAAAATAGTTTTGGGAGGAACTAATGACAAAGACGAACTACGCCGCCGCATTGCTCTTCGCACTTGGCGCTTTGGCATCGCCAGCCGTTGCTGCCGACTATGTGATGAAGATCGCCACCCCCGCACCGATCAATGACAAGGATGCGCTGTCGGCATGGTTCCTCGCCTTTGAGACGGGTGTCGAGGCCCGCACCAGCGGCCAGATCGACGTGCAAATCTTCCCCGCCGGCCAGCTGGGCCCGATCCCCGCCACCGTTGAAGGTGTGGCAATGGGAACGATTGAAGTCACCGCGCCGATCATCGGTTTTCTCTCCTCGCTCGACCCGCGCTTTCAGGTGCTCGATGCGCCGGGGCTTTTCGATGACGAACATCACGCGATGGCTACATTTTCCGACCCGTCGGTCCGCGAGATGCTTTCGGAATTCGGCGCGCGTTCAAATGTCGAACCGCTTGCCGTCCTGACCAGCGGTCAAAGCGTCGTTGTTTCCAAAACCCCCATCGCCGCGACCGGCGATCTTTCTGGCGTCAAGATGCGGACCGGTGGTGCAACACCGCTGCTCAACGAACCGATGGCCGCACTCGGCGCGTCGCCTGTCGCGATGCCGCTCGGCGAAGCGCTTCCGGGCATTCAGACCGGCACCATTGATGCCGCGAATATCAATATGCCCGTCGCAATCGGCTTCAAATTTGCCGATGTCGCAAAGAATGCCACCTATCTGCCCGGCAGTTTCACCATCGTAAGCCCGGTCGTCAGCAAGGACTTCCTTGGCATGATCGGTCCGGACCTCGAAGCGATCGTTCGTGAAGAAGCTGAAACCGCGAAGGGGGCCTATGCCGGGAAAATCGACAGCGGCGCTGCGTTCTTCGAAGGGCTCTGGACCAGTCAGGGTGGTGTGCTGAACGGTTTTTCTGACGATGAAAAGGCAAGCTATCTGGATGTCATGAACCAGACCGTGCAGGACATTATCGCGACCGACAAACAGATGCAGGCCGACTACGATATCCTCAAGTCCGCTGCCGACGCGGCGCGTCAGTAGCGAAGGGTTATCGCCGTGCTGCGCATCATGGACAGGGCCATGAACGGCTTTCTGACCGTTCTTGGCCTTGCCCTTATCGCCATGGTCGCACTGAGCGTCTGGAACGTGATCAGCCGCTATGTCTTCAACGCCGCGATCCTATGGGCCGATGAGGTCGCGGTGTTCGCGATGATCGTTCTCGCCTGGCTCGGCGCCATCATCTGTGCCTGGCGCGATTTCGTGATCCGCATGGATATTCTGGTCAGTGCCCTGCCCCGCGCAGTACGGCGTGCGATTGCGCTGCTACAGCTTATCCTAGTCGCGGGCATCTGCCTTTGGACCGCCTGGCTGTCCTGGGGTTATGTCGCGCGGCTGTTGCGTTTCGGGATGACAAGCGATGCGGCGGGCATTCCGCTCTGGCTTGTCCATGGCTCCATCACGCTCAGCCTTATCGTCATGGCGCTGATCGCGCTGTTGCGCCTTGCGCGCCTGATCATCCACGGCCGCGACAACCTTTGGCCGGCCCGTGCCCCGACAGGAGACGACGCATGAATTTCACCCTGATCGGCCTGCCGCTTTTGCTGCTGGTTGCCGGAACGCCGATCTTCGCGGTCCTGCTGATCTCCGCCACCGTGGCGCTCGCCTTCTTCATGAACATCCCGCTCAACGCGGTGCATCAGAACCTGTTCGGCTCGCTCAATTTCACCGGCTTGCTCGCGGTGCCGTTCTTCATCTTCGCGGGCGAATTGATGGCGCGCGGTACCGTCTCGCTGCGGCTGGTGGAGTTCGTACGTTCGTTCGTGGGAGGCTTGCCCGGCGCGCTTGGCGTGACACCATCGGCACCGCCACCGTCTTTGGCGCGATCTCGGGGTCGAGCGCCGCGGCCGTGGCCTCGGTCGGCAAGGTCATGAGCCCGTCGATGGATGCCGCGAACTATCCGCGACGGGTCACGGCGGGTCTGGTGACGTCCGTGAGCGCAATCGGCATCGTCATCCCGCCCTCGATCCCGATGATCGTCTACGGCGCGTCTGCCGAAGCCTCGATCCCGCGCCTCTATGCTGCCGGCATCCTGCCGGGCTTGGTACTTGCCGCAGCGCTCGCCGCGTTCGTGATTTTGCGGGCGCTGCGCAGCGGGTTCGGGGACGCACAGCCGATGTCACTGCGCGGCATCCTGCATGCGACGCGGCGCGCGATCTGGGCGCTCGGTGCGCCGATCATCGTGCTGGGTGGCATCTATGGCGGCATCTTTTCGCCGACCGAAGCCGCTTCGGTCGCCTGTGTCTACGCGATGATCGTCACCCGGTTCGTTTTCCGCGAGCTGAGTTTTGCCGACATTCTTGAATCGGCGCGCAACTCCGTCCTGTTTTCCGCCCAGATCCTGTTGATTGTGGCGGCGGCGGGGCTGTTTTCGTGGGTGCTGACCGTCAATCAGGTGCCGCAGGCGCTTGTCGGTTGGATCGCCGCACATGACGTCACGCCCTGGCAGTTCCTGCTGGCCGTCAACATCCTGCTGCTGCTTTGGGGCTGCGTGATGGAACCGATGTCGGCCATCCTGCTGCTCACCCCGATCCTTGTGCCGCTTGTCGACACGCTGGGGATCGACAAGGTGCATTTCGGGATCGTGATGACGCTCAACTTGGCGATCGGGCTGTTCACCCCGCCCTTCGGCATCAACATCTTTGTCGCGCAATCCGCGCTTGGGATGAAGTCCGCCGATATCTATCGCGGGGTGCTGCCCTATTTCCTGATCTTCCTGCTGGTCCTTCTGGTGATCACCTATGTCCCGGCTATCGCGCTTTTTAGCGCCGAGATGTTCATGTTCGGCTGAGGCGCGGCACCCGATCCCGTCGTCAGATGCCGCAGGTGGTCTACGAGCAGCGCAAGCTCGGCAACGGGAACGGCGGCAGAAACATAGCGATCCCGCCGCAGCAAGAAGGCGTGATCCAGATAGGCATCGAAGGGCTCTGCCGACAGAAACCGGTCGTGATCCCGTGCGATGGGAAAATCGGCCGCGACGGGATTGCACCATTCCGGCGTGATCCCGACCAGCACCGCACCGGCCGCCTCAAACCGGGCGCGCAGATCGTCCGAGACCGCCGTTTCGGGCGTTTCCGAGTAGATCAGAACGATCGGACGGTCAGGCAGGATCGTGTCGAGGCGGACCCGGTCGCGCGCCAGCGTATCGACCACCGGCTGCGGGATCATCCGGCCCACGACCCGCTGTTTGGGTGTATTCGGTTCCGGCCAGAGCAATCCTTGGGCAAAGCGTGGCTTGGGCTTGTATTTCATCTGGGCGAAATAGTCCCGCGCTGGCGGATAGAGCTTGAGCGCTCGGAACCCCGTCCGGATCGCGGCGCCCGCGAGTTTCGAGCTGGGCATCATCACCTGCCCCATGCGCCGCGCCAGCTCGATCATTTCCCAGGCATGGGGTTTGCGCTCTGTCTGATAGCTTGCAAGCAACGGTTCGGGATCTTCCGCCCGTAGGGCCTCATCGAGTTTCCATGCTAGATTATGCGCGTCGCGCAGGCCGCTGTTCATCCCCTGCCCCGCGAAAGGCGGCGTCAGATGCGCGGCGTCACCCGCAAGAAAGACACGCTCCTCACGCCAGCGCGCGGCGCTGCGGGCATGGAACGTGTAGACTTGGACGCGCTTCAAGGGCTCATCGGCATCGGGTCCGACACGCGCCAGGAGCTGTCGCGCGAAGTCCTCTTGCTCGGCCATCTCGGTCGTCTCGCCGGGGTTCAGCTTGAACTCGTAGCGGCGGATACCGTCCGGCCCCGGCAGCGTGATGCAGGACCGCTCGGGGTCACAGAAGACCTCGGTATGAAAGCAACGGTTCTTGGTGCTGTGCAGATCGACGATCAGCCACGGCTCGGTGAACGTGGACCCTTCCATGGAAATCCCGAGCGCCTTGCGGGTCGGAGACCGGCCACCGTCGCACGCCACCATGTAGCGCGCCGTGACCACCTGAGCACCCTCTGGGCCCTGAAGGGTCGCCGAGACGCACTCACCGGACTGTTCAAAGCCGGTCACCTCGGTGCCGAAAAGCGCCGTGACCGAGCTGTGCCGCTTGAGCGCATCGCGCATCAGCGCCTCAAGTTCGGGCTGCTGAAAGGCGTTGCGCTTGTCGAATCCGTATTCCTGCTGCCAGGGCTTCACCGTGGCAAAGACCCGCCCGTCCGGCCCGCGATAGATCGAGCCGTAACCGCGCGAAGTGATCCGCGCGACCGCCTTGTCCAGGCCCGCCGCCTGCAGCGCCCGCATCGACTCGTCATCGATCGAGACCGCGCGCGGCTGGTCCACGGTGCTTTCATTGCGCTCCACGATCCGTGTGCGCACCCCCATACCGCCCAGAAGATTGGCGAGCAGAAGCCCCGTCGGACCGGCGCCGACCACCAGAACATCGACATCGGTTGACATGCCGGCACTCATGGCTTCGCGTCGGAAATGACGGTGTTTACCAGGGTTCCGAGCATTCCGATCTCCACCTCGGCAACAGCCCCCTCATTCATATAAAGCGGAGGTTCACGCTTGTCGCCGACACCGCCAGGGGTGCCGGTTGCGATGACATCGCCCGGCGCGAGCGGGGTAAAGGTCGAGATATAGGAGATCAGCCGCTCCACCGGGAAGAGCAGGTCCGCAAGCGTCGCCTTCTGCACGACCTCTCCGTTCAGCCGCGTTTCGATCGGCAAGGCGCGGTAGTCGCCCACCTCGTCAGCAGTCACCAGGAACGGCCCAAAGGCGCCCGTCCCGGGGAAGTTCTTGCCCGGCGTGAACTGGAACGTGTGCCGCTGCCAGTCGCGCACCGTCGCGTCGTTATAGCAGGCATAACCCGCAACATGCGAAAGCGCCCGGTCTTCGGGGATGTTACGCCCGCCCTGCCCGATCACTACAGCCATTTCGCCTTCGTAATCGAAGCGTTCGGAAATCGCCGGTTTGATCAACGGCTGCCGATGCCCGATCTGGCTGTCGGCAAAGCGGGTGAAGATCGTCGGATAATCCACATCCGGGCGCCCTGTCTCCTTCTTATGGGTCTGATAGTTCAGACCGATACACAGGATCTTGCCTGGATCGGGAATGACCGGGGCGAAAGCGAATTCGCCCCAGAGCAATTCCACGGGCCGACCCGCGGCGTAGGCCGCAGCCTCCGCCAGGGCCTCGCCGCGGATCAAATCCTTGAGGCTGCCGAACCCCTGCCAGCCTGTCAGATCGACAAGACCTCCCTCGACGACAGCGCCGAAGCCTGCGCCCGAAGCGCGCGTAAAGCTCGCAAATTTCATGACGTCCTCCTTACGACCGCAGGATCGCTCTGCCCCATTTGTTCAGCGTGCGCGGATGCTGGGGCCAGTTGACGGTTTCGCGGTCATAGATGACTTCAAGCTCGGCCGAGACCTCGATCCAGTTGCCATCCGGATCGGTGATGAAGATGAACAGGTTGTTGCCCGGACCATGGCGGCCCGGCCCCCAGGTCAACTGAACGTCATGTTCGGCGAAATGGTCGCACCAGTCGCGGATATAGACCCAGTCGCCCGCCTCGTAGGAATGGTGGTCCACGCCATTGCGGTCCGGCGTGTAGAAACAGGCGATCGTATGATGTTCGTGGTTCGAGGTGGTGAAGGCCGTGGCCATGCGCCCGTCTTCGTGCAGCACCTTGTCGGTCAGCTGGAACCCAAGTTTGCCAGCGTAGAAATCGACGAAGGCCTGCACATCGGTCGAGGCGTAGGTCAGGTGTTGGGTCGGCCCCTGAATACCCTTCAGTCCCGGCGTTTCCTCGATGGCGAGGCCGAAACAGATCAACTGTCCGTTCGGATCGCGGACCGCGAACGCGCCGTCCTTGAAATACGGGCTCGGGCTGTCCAGAAGCTCCACCCCCTCAGCCTCGGCGCGCGCGCGCATCATCTCGAGCCCGTCCGGGTTGCGCAGCGCCAGCCCGGCATAATGCATTTTCTTGTCTTCGCCCGGCACGACGACCATGCGCCGCTTGGGTCCTTCGCAGCGCCATTCCGTGTCGGATGCGCGCGTAAGCGTCATGTCCATCACGGACGCATAAAAGTTGGCGAGCTGTTCGGGATTGGAACTCTCGAAAGCGAGGTGGTGCAGGTAGGCACCGGCGTGAACGGCAGTATGAGACATCGAACTCCTCCTTGGATCGATTCTCATATAATGGTAATTTCGTCAGGATATCAACGAAAAATATACTTTTTCCGCAAATAAAGATAATCACGAAGATTCAGCGCTTACCTCCATACGCACATAGTTCTCGATCAGCGCCGCGTGAGCCTTGAGGATCATGCCCAGACGCGCCTCGATCTCGGGCGTCAGCGCGGCTGCCCTGACGATCAGGCTCAGTGAGCCGTAAAGTGCCTGCACGCCGGGATCGATAGGAACCGCAATACCGGCAAGCTCATCATCGACTTCCCCCACCGTGACGACCATCCCTGCGCGTCGGACCTCGTTCAACTCGGCCCGCAAAGCCTCGTCCGACCCGACATCCGCTGTGGACTTCAGAATTCGATCGCGTTTGCGCGTCGGGAGTGCAGAGAGCACCGCCTTTGATGTGGCACCACGCAGAATGGGCATTGGCCGGCCGCGCTCATAGCTTGTCTGAGCGTCAAAGCGCGACGAGCGCGCATCCGCGACGCACATGACAGTGGTCCCATAGAGCCGCGCGAGCGCCGCACAACATGGGATCCCCGCCTGCTCTATCAGCGGTGTCAGGAATATCGTGCCGGATCGCACGAGCGGGTCGGAAGACCGCAGCCGATGTTCGAATTCCAGAAAGACCGGCCCAAGCCGGTAGTGTGAATCCGCCGCTGCTTCGAGAAAGCCCGCCGTCACAAGCTCGCGAATTGAGCGGTAGACATTGCTGGGTGACGTGCCGAGCGCTTCCGCTATGCCTGCGACGCTCCAGAGCGGTTCAGAGTCGAGAAATAGCCGCAGGAGATTTTCATATCTATCGAATCCAGCCAACGCATCCCCCCAGTTAGTATCGCCACCTTGTTAACATCGCAGCGCGTCGGGCTAAATGCCGGTTTAGACAATCACTTCGGCAAGGCATTCCGGTGGGAACAGGTCCTCGGGCACCAGGCGCCGCGCGGTCACGCCCTGTTCGTGGCAGTAGCCCAGAAACGCGTCGATCGTCGTGCGGTTTTGCGCCAGCCCATAGGGCCAGGGTTCGCTATCGCCGAAAACCAAGGACTGCAGTCGCGCGACCTCGTCCGGCCCCCAGGGGATCGGAATGTAGGATGTGGTGATCTCAGCCATTGCGGCGAGCGCATTGCGCTTGGCGGTCTCGAACGCCTCGAGCAGATTGCGCAGCACCCATCTGTTGGCCTCATAGATGTCGCGGCGCACTACCATGATGTGCATGATCGGGAAGATTCCCGTTTCGCGGAAATAGGCTTCCTCGGCGGCCTGAGGATTGGCGAAGAGGCGGCGTATCTTCGGGTTGCCCGCAAGAAAACAATTCGGCGGCCGGGCGGAGATCGCGGCGTCGATCTCCCCCGTCTGGAGCATTTCGCTCAGCGATCTTCCCGGCTCAGAGGTCACACGCACGCCTTCCGGCAGGTCTAACGCCACGCCCTCCTTGCGCCCGGGGGCATTCACCCCGGCCTGAACCCAGTCGATCGAGGCAAGCGGAACCCGTGCCTGGTGCTGCAGATACCCTTTGGCATAGACCGTCGCGGTTTGGGACCACTGTGGCAGCCCGATGCGTTTACCGCGCAAATCCGACACATCCACGATGCCTGCATCGGTATTCAGGTAAAAGGCGCTTTGCCGGAACACTCGGGACGGAAACACCGGGAAGGCGACCATATCGGGCCGTTCCGAAGCTGCAACATGTGCACAATAGCCCGCAAAGGAGTACTCTGCGACGTCGAATTCCCGGGTCATGGCGAAACGCAAGCCGACCTTTTCGAACGGATAGGACAGGATGTTCAGGTCGATCCCGACTGGCCGGACCTTGCCCGTCACAAGGTCAGAAGTGTGCGCGTAGTCGCTGATCGCCATCGTTAGTGGCAAGGTCATCCATTTCTCCCCGTCAGATTCGTAAGGCGCCGCAAAGCGACGAAACAAGATGTAGTGATTTTATCATTATAGAGTAATTTATCTCATGACTTCAAGATTCAGATTTCTCCATAACCAGTCGAAAGATCAGTATAATATCATGTAAGTAGTTGAATAATGATGATAATCTGAGAAGTGGCGGTTGGGGATTGCTCGGAATCCCGGCAAGTCGTGATTGACAGTATTGCCAGATGGTGAGAAACATGTATTTTATCATAAAATATATTTCCATCGACATTGTGAAGATGTCCATGCTCAAAGTCTAGGGAGGAGACCACGCATGAAAAAGTTCCTTGCAGCAGCCGCAACGGCGATCGGTGTCGGCTTGGCGGGAGGCGCACAAGCCGAAGAGGTTCTGCGCGGGGTGGCGGCACTGCCGACCAACAACGTGATCACGCAGAGTTTTCTGGAATATGTCGAGATGGTAAACGCGGCCGGTGAAGGCATCGTACGCATCGAGGTGATCGGCGGGCCCGAGGCGATCCCACCGACCCAGCAGGACACCGCTTTGCGCAATGGCGTCGTGGATATCCAGGGAGGTCCGGCGGGCTACTACGCCGGTACCGTTCCGGAAAGCGAGGCCTTGACCGGCGCAGCTGTCACCGCAGCCGAAGCCCGCGAGAACGGGGCCTTCGATCTGCTGCGCGGTGTGTGGCGCGACCGGCTCGGCGCCGAGCTTCTCGCCTGGAATGGCAACGGTACGCAATATTACATCTATCTCCGCGAGATGCCCGAATTCGACGCAGACGGGAACGTCACGCTGGCGGGCAAGAAGCTGCGTTCCGCAGGCACCTATCGCGACTGGTTCGACGCGCTTGGCGCCGAAAACGTGATGATGAGCCAGTCCGAGGTGTTTAGCGCGCTGGAGCGCGGCGTCGTCGATGGTTTTGGCTGGATCACCTTCGCCTCTGACATTGGGGTAAACCGCCTGCTCAAGGCCCGCATCGGCCCCGCGGTGTGGCAAGGCTCGCCGGTCATCATGATGAACGGGAACCGCTACGATGCGCTGCCCGAGGACGCAAAGAGGGTCCTGCAGGATGCGGCGCTCGCGCTTGAGGCAAAGATCTCCGCGGAAATGCCCACCCGCGTTGCCCACGAAGAGGAACGCCTGAAGGCGGACGGCATCGCGCTGGTCGAACCGGAACCAGAGGCCGCAGCACGCTATAAGGATCTCGCCTACTCCGTGGTCTGGGACAAGCTTGAAGCCGATCTGCCCGACTACGCGGCGCAAATCCGCCCGCTGCTGTACCCCGATCAATAAACGTATGCGACATCGCCGCCGCGGTCTCCGCCGCGGCGCAAGGGAGGAGCGCCGCATGCCACGCACATCTTTCGGCCATGTCTGGACCGGCTTTGTCCGAAGTCTTTTCACACTTGGTGCTGTCTATCTCGGCATCATTGTTCTGGGTACCTTATGGGACGTCATCGCGCGCGCGGTGCCGCAGCTTCACGCCCCGGTCTGGCTCGGTACCGTTATCGAGTTTGGCTTGCCCTCCTCGGCAATGCTTGCCGCCCCGTGGCTTGTGCGCATCCGCGGTCACGTCGCGATGGAACTTATCGATACGGCATTGAGCGCGGGGCAACGCAAAGCCCTGCTGATGCTGACCGATCTTGCCGCCGCCGGGATCTGCCTGTTCGTGGCCTGGTACGCGGGGCTTGCGGGGCTCGACAGTTTCGAGCGCGGCGAGGTGGCGGTGCGCGCCGTTGATGTGCCGCGCTGGTATCTCTATGCGATCCTCGCCACCGGCCTCACGCTTTGCGCGATCGAATTCCTGCGCCATGCCACACTCGCCTATCGCAACAGCCCCTCCGAGGAGCCGAAATCATGATGCCCTGGTATGCCTCGATGGGGCTGATGGTCGGGTTGATCCTGAGCCTGATGGCGCTGCGCATTCCCGTCGCCTTCGCCTTTCTCCTCGCCAATGTCATTGGCGTTTTCATCTTCATGGGCGGGCATTTCGGCCTCGTGCAGCTCGCAGCGAATGCGTCGGAATCCCTGATGAACTACTCACTGCTGCCGATCCCGCTGTTCATCCTGATGGGGGAACTGTTCTTCCACACCGGCATCGCGGAACGGGTGTTCTTCGTCGTCGACCGGCTTATGGGCCGGGTGCGCGGGCGCCTGTCCTATGTCGCCATCGGTGGCGGAACGCTGTTCAGCGCGCTTTCCGGGTCGAGCCTTGGCAATGTCGCGATGATGGGGTCGAGCATGTATCCCGAAATGCGCAAGATCGGCTATTCCGACACGCTGTCCATCGGGCCGATCATCGCCACGGGCGGGCTTGCTGCAATCATTCCGCCCTCGGGCCTCGCGGTCGTGCTCGGCAGCCTTGCCGGTCTCGATGTGGGGCGCCTGTTGCTTGCCGGTCTCGTGCCTGGTGTACTTCTGGCGCTCAGCTATGCGGCCCTGGTCTTTACCCTAACCATGATCCGCCCCGAAGCGGCCCCTGACTACGAGGTGCCGCGCATCAGCGGGCGCGAAAAACTGAAGCTCGCGGTCGTGAACCTGCTGCCGATGATGTTCATCATCTTCATGGTCATGGGCCTGATCATCCTCGGTATCGCGACCCCGACCGAGGCCGCAGCCTTTGGCGTCGCCGCCGTGATGATCGTGGCGGCCTTCTTTCGCCGCCTCTCGCTTCGCGCCGTCCTGAGTGCGGCTGAAAGCGCGATGAAGATCAGCGGGATGATCTTCATGATCATTCTCGCCTCCACCACCTTCAGCCAGATCCTTGCCCTGTCGGGGGCCACGCGTGGCCTCGTCGGGTGGGTCAATGGCATCGAGGCCAGCCTGCCGCTGATCCTCGTTGCCATGGCGCTGGTGCTTCTGCTGTTCGGCGCCTTTCTGGAGCCGGTGGGCATCATGCTGCTGACCATCCCGGTCTTTCTGCCGTTGGCGCAAAGCTATGGCGTCGATCCGTTGTGGATGGGGGTGTTCATCCTGATCTTTATCGAACTTGGGCTTGCCACACCCCCCTTCGGCATGGCGCTTTTTGTCATGATGGGATCGACGCAGGGCAAGTCGATCCTCGCGATCTCCCGTGCCGTGATCCCTTACCTTCTTTGCACGCTTGCGCTGGTGGTGGTGATTTCCGCCTATCCGCAGATCGTGCTCTTCCTGCCGTCTTTGGCGGGCCGATGACACATTAACCAAGGACGAACGCATGGACCAGATCGAAGGCCGGCTGCTGATTGACGGCGAACTTGTGGAGAGCGAGACAGGACGATGGGCGGAGTCCATCGATCCGGCCACCGAAGAGGTGATCGGCCGCGCGGCGTTGGGATCGGCGAAGGACATGCACCGCGCCATCGACGCCGCCGAACGGGCCTGGCCGGCCTGGGCCGCGCGCGAGATGGACGAACGTGCAGAGATACTGCGGGCCTTCGGTGACCGCCTGGCCGAACGCTTCGACGAGCTTTCGCGGATCGAGGTGCGTGACAGCGGCAACACGCTGAAGCCCACGCTTCACGCGATGGACGAGACACTGAAGACGCTGCGCTTCTATGCCGGGATCGCCCCGATGATGCGTGGCGAAACCATTCCGGCGTCGTCCAAGCATATGCACATGACGCTGCTCGAACCCTATGGCGTGGTGGGCCGGATCGCGGCCTATAACCACCCTGCCCTGTTTTCGGTGGCGCGCACCGCGGCGGCGCTTGCCGTGGGCAATGCCGTGGTCGTCAAACCGCCAGAGACCTCGCCGCTATCGGTGCTGATCCTCGGCGAGGTGGCACAGGAAATGCTGCCGCCGGGCGTGTTCAACATCGTCAACGGGACCGGGGCCGAGGCTGGCGATGCGCTGGTCCGCCATCCGGATGTCAAACGTCTGGCCCTGATCGGTTCGGTGCCGACGGGCCGCGCCATTCAGCGCTCCGCGGCCGAGGTCGCGGTCAAGCACGTCACGCTGGAGCTTGGCGGCAAGAACCCGATGATCGTCTTTGCCGACGCGGATGCAGAGGCCGCGGCAACAAGCGCCGTGCGTGGCATGAACTTCCCCTGGCAAGGTCAATCCTGCGGATCGAACTCGCGTGTGCTCGTGCATCGCGACATCTACGGGGACGTTCTGGAGCGCATCACGGCCAAGGTCGCGGCGATGCGGCTGGGCGATCCGATGGCTGACACGACCGATATGGGGCCGATCAACAACGCCAAGAGCTATACCCATGTCACCAGTTTCTTCGACCGCGATCAGACCGAAGGCGCGCGACTGATGACCGGCGGCGAACGTCCCGCGGGCGCGGAATTCGCCAAGGGATTCTGGGCCGAGCCGACGGTCTATGGCGATGTGACGCCCCAAATGCGACTGTGGCGCGAGGAGATCTTCGGGCCGGTCATGTCGGTTGCGCCCTGGGACGACTTTGAGACGATGCTCGCTGATGCGAACGACACATCCTACGGGTTGTCTGCCGCGATCTGGACGAATGATATCACCACCGCAATCACCACCGCCCGGCGGCTCCGCGCGGGCAGCATCTTCGTCAACGGCTCGAACACGCATTTCGTGGGTATGCCCTGGGGCGGGTTCAAGAACAGCGGCGTGGAGCGCGAGGAAGGTGTCGAGGAGATGCGCAGCTATCTTGAGACCAAGGCGCTGAACATCATGCTTTGACCAGCCCGATCACCGATACAAAAACGCCGCGCAAGGGGATACCCATGCGCGGCGTTTGCCTTTCCCGTGATGTACCGTGTCAGAACATCGTCTGAGGGAGGAACAGCGCGATCTGCGGAAAGACGATCAGCAGGATCAGCATCAGGATCATCGCGAACCAGAACGGCCAGATACCTGTAAAGATGCGTAGCATGGGCACATCGGGCGCAATGGATTTCACGACAAAGACGTTGATGCCCACTGGGGGTGAAATCATGCCCATCTCCAGCACGATCACCACGATGATCCCGAACCAGACCAGATCCCAACCCAGCGAGGCCGCAATCGGCATCACCACCGGCAGGGTCAGTACCAGCATCGCGATTCCTTCGAGGAAGGTGCCGAGGAAGATGTAGACAAGGATCACCACCGCCAGGATGCCGAAATTGCCGATCGGCAGTCCGGTCAGAAACTCCACCATCCGCGTCGGGATCTCCGTCAGCGACATGAACGGGATAAAAACGAAGGCGCCGATGAGGATCAGAAAGATCGTCGAGGTCGCGCTCATCGTCTGAAGCGCGACAAGCCGCATCTTGGCCAGGCTCAGCTTGCGGCCAGCAAGCGCGATGACAAAGGTCAGGATCGCGCCGACGGCAGAGGCTTCGACCGGTGTGAAGAAGCCAGTATACATCCCCGCGATGGTCAGCCCGATCACCGTGGTAATCGGCGCGGCTCCGATCAGGGCGCGGCGCTTTTCGGCCATATCCGCGCGTTCCCCGGCGGGGCCAAGCTCGGGCTTGCGCCAGACCTGCAGGCTGATCACTCCGATGAACAGAAGCGACATGAGGATGCCGGGAACGATCCCGGCCATGAACAGCTGGCCGATGCTTTGTTCGGTCAGGATCGCATAGATGATCATGCCGCCTGAGGGCGGGATCAGAAACCCGAGCGTTCCGCCCGCTGCCACCGCCCCAGTCGCAAGCCCGTCATCATAGCGAAACCGGCGCATTTCCGGCAAGGCGACGCGCCCCATCGTCACCGCCGCGGCAAGCGAAGACCCGGAAAGCGCGGCGAACCCCGCGCAACCCGCGATGGTGGCTGACGCGAGCCCGCCGCGCAGATGCCCGAGAAAGGCATAAGCCGCGCGAAAGAGGCTGTTCGACATGCCCGACACCCCGGCGAGATTGCCCATCAGGATGAACAGCGGAATGACCAGAAGATTGTAGTTCGACGCCGCTTCGAAAGTCTCGCCCGACAGGTTCGACAGCGCGGTTTTCCACCCCTGCGAAACAGCACGTTCGGCGGGCAGGCCAAGGGCGCTCATCTTTTGCTGCGTGGCGAAAAGCGTGCCGAAGAAGCCCACGATGATCATGCTGAGCGCGACGGAAAACCGCATCGCGAGCATCACGAACAGGCAGACGAGCCCGAGAATACCGACGGTTTCGACGCTCATGCCTCGTCCTCCAACGACAGCACCGCCGCCTGGCCGGTGCGGATCATCTGCCAGGCATCGGCGGTCTGGATCGCGGCAAAGAGCCCGAAGCATACGGCAAGCAGATAGTAAAACGGCTCATAGGAAATCTCGAGCTGCTGCGTAACTTCGCCGAACCGCGCCGCATGGCTGCCTGCCACGGCAAGTTGCCATGACATCAACCCTAGGAACGCACCGCCACAGAGCCGCGCGACGATTTGCAGGCCAAGCGCGAGCCGCCGCGGGAGCATTTCGCTTACGACCTCGATCTCGATATGCGCGCCGGTCCGCGCCCCGAACGGGATGGACAGCGCGACGAAGGTGACGAGGAACAGGATCAGCGCATCCTCAGCGCCCACGATGGGCGCGGCAAGAAGCTTGCGCATGATCAGGACGTTGATCACGCAAAGCAGTGTCATCACCGTCAGAACGGTGCCACCGGTGATCAGCGCGATCCGCGTCAACCATCGGTCGAAGAACCCCGATCCGGCCGCCATTTCGGCAGCCGTTGGGGGGGATGTCTCCGGTCTTGTCATCTGGACAGTCTCCTGATCCTGAGCCCGGTTCAGGGGTTGAGGGCCCGATAGACTGCCGCGGCATCCTCAATGCCTTTCGAACGGTAGTCCTCGAAGATCGCCTGAAGCCCGGCCTGCGATTTCTCGCCCACGCGGGCGCGCTCTTCATCGGACATCTGCACGACTTGGCTGTTCTTCATCTTGTCGGGATTGGCGGCCATCTGTTCCTTGGACATGGTGTCGGCAAGGTCAAAGGATTCCGCGCCCTTCATCGACAGGACCCGTCCGGAAAGACTGTCGATCAGCGCACGATGCTCGTCGGACAGACCCTCATACCGCTCCTTGTTCATCACCACGAAGAGCACCGCGAAATGCACCGGCACGTTCTCGACGAAATAAGGCGTCACGTCCCAGAAGTTCCACGGCGGCGTGATGTTGGAATAGGACGTGTAGGCAGCGTCGATCGTCCCGGTCGAAAGTCCGGTATAGACATCCGTGATCGGCATCTGCACCGGAACGGCGCCGATGGATTCCAGGATCGGCTGGGTCATCGCGGCATAGGGCACCAGCTTTGCGCCTTCGTAGGCATCGAGCGTCGACAGATCGCGGGTCGACGAAATCACGTTGCCGGCCACGGTCATCAGCGCGATCAGCTTCACGTCTTCGTATTCGTCCGCCAGATGCGCCTCATAGGCGTCCCAGAGCCGTCCGGTAGACTCCACCGCATTGTTCGAGCTGCCCGGAAGGATCGCGAGCATGGTCTTTGGAAAAACGGTCGGCGTATAGGCGCTGACACCCAGCGTCATGTCGGCCACACCTTCCAGCGCACGCTTGTATTGCTGGACGGGGCCCGCGCCAAGCTGGCCGCCGGGGAAGACCTGAATCGTCAGATCGCCGCCGGACTGCTTTTCAAGCTCTTCCCCGAACCAGCCCAGCATGCGCGTGTGCAGATGGTGCGGGCCGGGCAGGAAGCTTGCGACTGTGAGTTGTTCAGCCATTGCAGCACGCGGTGTGAGTGGCAGGCCAAGTGCGGCGGCAGCGACCACGGCGAGTGCAGTCTTCTTGAACATTGTTTTCCTCCTCCTGGAAATTTCGTCAGTCGAGCGGAACGCTCGCATCGGGCTGGAACCCGTAATTCAGGCCACGCGAAACCAGGTTCTCCTGCCCCGCTGCTTCGCGTGACAGAACCCTCTGCACCGCGGGTCGCGCTGCGATCCGGTCGGCATGGGCCACGAGGTTCGGATAGCGTTCCTGCGGGAAACCCGCGCCGGTGACACGAAACCAGACCCAGTTGATATAGCTGTCCATCGCCGCCCATTGCGCGCCGTACCACCATGGGGAGCCGCCAAGCCGCGCATCGATGAAATCGAAATGCGGGATCATCATTTCGGCGGCCAGCTTCCAGACATCGCTGCGCGCACCGTCGAGCGAACAAAACCGCTCGGGGATACGGATCCGCGTCACGATCGGGTGCAGGACCGAGGCACAAAACGCCAGATCCGCAATATGCTGGCAGCGGTCGAACTCGGTTTCCGATGGCGGCAGGATGCCCGCATCGGGGAACCGGTTCCCGAGATAGGTGAGGATCGCGACGTTCTCGGACAGCGCACGACCGTCCTCGACCAGAACCGGGACTTTGCCGGCGGGGTTGAGTTTTAGATAGTCGGTGTCGCGCTGCTCCTTCGCGGTGAACGAAACGACGCGGCTTTCGAACGAAACGCCTGCCTCCTCAAGACAGGTCATCGGCACGCGGGCGCAGGTTCCCGGCGCGTAGAAAAGAATGTAGTCGGACATTCGGCCTCCTAGATGTGACTGGGACGAAAGGCGCTCAGGACGTGGTTTGCGGCGACAACAGATCGGCAAGATCGATGCGCTCGAAGAAGGTCCGGCGAACCCGTTCGGCCGCCGTGGCCACCTCTTCGGCGCCGTCGCCCAGAAGATCGACGACCGTCCGGAACGGCCGCGTTCCATGCGGCATGTTCACAAGCTTCAGCACCGCGTCGGCGACCACTTGCGGATGCGCGTCGTCAGGCATCAATGCCGACAGACGATCTGCAATCGTGCTCGTGACATCGTCGTATCGCGCATAGGCTTCCGCCCGCGCGTGATCTTCGGGCGGCGAGGCTTTGGGGAAATGCTCGGTCCCGGTCGTGAACGCGCCGGGCGAGACCATGACCGTCTCGATCCCGAAGCGCGACACTTCGAGCGCCAGAGATCCCGCGAGCGAATCCATCGCGGCCTTTGCCGCGCCGTAGGGACCGAGGAAGGGTGGGAAGCCTCCGTGAACCGTCGTGCTGCTGATCCATAGAAGTGTGCCCTTTCCTTGCGCGCGCATCACCGGCAGTATCGAGCGATTGACGCGATGCGCCCCCAGCACGTTGACCGCGTAATTCTGTGCGACTTCCTCGGGCGTGAAGGCCTCGGTCGGGCCAAGGACAAGGTGACCGGCGTTGTGCATCAGTATGTCGATGCGACCTGCTTCTGCGATGATCGTTTCAATCGCAGCATCGACCGAACTGTCGGAGAGGATATCCATATCGACGGTGTGCAGTGACAGGCCCTCGCTCTGTGCCAGCGATGCGAGCGCTTCGGCATGTAGCGCATTACGACCGGCGACATCACGCATCGAAGCAAACACAATATGCCCGCCACGGGCCAAAGTCTCGGCCGTGAGCCGGCCGATCCCTGTGGCTGCGCCCGTGATCACCATGACATCTGGCATCGCTTCACTCCTCCCCAAGAATACGATCCGAAAGAACTATTTATGTTCTTAAAATATATTTTAAGTCACATCAACTTTTTTATGCTCGCGGAGGGTTTCAGAAGAGGGCGCAGCGGCTAGGTCACCAGGTCGAAGCGGTCAAGCAAAGACTTCGACATGCAGTCAGCCGCCGGCGCATGCTTCGCACGCCGGAAATTTCAGCGCAGTCAAAGGCAAACAGTTCGGGGGGATTGGGTCAGGCGGCGCTTTTTACAATGCCCGACTCGATGATGATGTCCGTTGTTCGCTGCAAGTGGTCGGCCATCAAGCTTTGCGCAAGAAGCGTGTCATGCGCCATGACTGCATCGAAGATCGCCTGGTGCTCCTGGTTCACATTGCGCTGTTGGCGCGACAGGGGAACGGAAAGCGCCCGATAACGCTCACTGTGCTGATAAAGCAGCCTCCGCAAACGCAGGAGCCATTCATTGGTGCATCCAAGCACGAGCGCATTGTGGAATACCTCATGCGCGGCAACCCAGGTTGGATTGATCGTGCTTGTATTGTCGGGATTACGCTCCGGTATGCGCAAAAGGCGATGAAGTGCCGCGACAATCTGCGTTTCGGTTTCGATACCAAGACCGGCAATTGATTGGGCCAGGCATTCGTTTTCAACGAAGATCCGGGTATTGGTCAGATTGATAAGGTCCTCGGCCGAGACACCGGGCACGGAATAGCCCTTTTGTGCGGCCGAAACCGCCATGCCTTCGGCGGAGAGGCGGGCCAATGCTTCGCGCACGGCCCCGAGACTGACCTCGGAATCGTTTGCGATTTCGTTTATCCGAAGTTTCTGGCCAGGCGCGAACTTACAGCTCAGGATATTTGCTTTGATCAGCTCATAGGCGGAGTCCGTTTGTGTATTGCTCATGCGCACTGCTCAATCTTTTCACTATTCGTTTCTGCGAGGCATAATCTATTTTAGGCGCCGACACAGATTTTTTCCAGAGCCATTTCAGGCTACAGGTTCTTTGGGCTTGAGCTGCGCGGGCGCGAATAGACGCTTCAAATCCTCAAAGCGCCGCGTCAGTTCGGCGCTGTCCATAACCGCAACCAAAAGCAGAACACAGCCGGTTGCGACATCCTGCAGATAGGGTTCGACCCCGATCGCAGTCAGCCCGGATTGCAGACAACACAGCAACAGCACGCCGCCGGCGATCCCCGCGGGCGTACCGCGTCCGCCGGCGATGGAAACGCCGCCGATGATCGCAGAGGCCGCCGCAGGAACGAGGATGTTCGAAAGGGCACTTGGCGAAGCGGCCGCGAGACTGAAACTCAGCAGGGCGCCTGCGATTGCGCAGATTAGACCGGAAAGCGCGAAAACCGCGAAAACCATCGTGCCCGTCGGCACCCCTGCAACCATGGCTGCCTTCGGATCGCTGCCCACCGAATAAAGCTGAGGGCCGAGCCGTGTGCGACCGAGGACAGCTCCGGCCAGAACGAACACCCCGGCGGCGATCAGGAACCGCAATGAAAACGGTCCGAACAGCGCGCTGTCGACTACCCGGGCAATGTCGCGATTGGCATAGGCCACCTCGCGGTTGCCGGTCAGCAGATAAGCCACCCCAATCAGCGTCAGCATGCCGCCAAGCGTCACAGCAATGGAGCTAAGGCGAAGCCGAACGATCAGTGCGCCCTGAGCCGCTCCGGCCACAAGCCCGGCAAGTGCGGCGAGCGTCAGCCCAAGGATCGGGCTCTGCGCCCCCGCCAGCACCGCGATACAGCCAGCGAGCGTTACGGTTCCGACGACAGACAGATCGAAATGCCGGATCATCATCGTCAGCCCCAGTGCAAGCGCCACTGGCCCAAGCAGACTGAATTGCTGAAAGACGCTGTAAAGGGTGCGCGCGGACAGCACACGCTCCCCTCCGACTACGCCCAGAACCGCGATGAGCGCCGCAAGCAGGATGTAGGGGCGAAGCGTCGCGTTACGAAGCAAGGAAGCCAGCATGGGAACTACTTTCGTTGCAAGAGGATGACGAGCAGGACGACAGCGCCCATGCCAAACCGCTGCCATTCGGTGCTGAACCCGCGCAGGACAAGCACCGATTGCAGCACGGCGATAAAGAGCGCCCCCAGGAATGTCCGCAGGAAGGACCCGCGCCCGCCCTCGATCGCGGTTCCGCCAACAAGCACGGCCGCGATTGCAGAGTATTCCATGCCGATGCCGTGTTGGAGATCGCCAGACCCGTAGCGCGCAGCCATCAGGACCGCCGCAACGCCTGTGAACAGCCCGGCCAGGGCGTAGGCCCAGACGACAGCTTTCCAAGGTTCGGCGCCCATGGCCAGCATCGCGCGCGGGTTGGTGCCGGTCAGTACGATCCGGCGTCCCAGAGCGGTCCGGCTCAAAATGAGTTGCGCGATCAGCGCGCAGATCGCGAAGGCCGCGAAAGGACCGGGAACGGGTCCTAGATTGCCTTTGAGACCCGCCGCGACGTTCGTGAGGATATAAAGCCCCCTGCCCCCGGTCAGTGAGGTCGCGACGCCGGTAATGATCGCGAAGCTGGCCATTGTCACGATGATCGGATTGGCGCGGAAGTAGCCGACGATCCACCCCTGCAGGGCGTTCAACGCGGCGCAAAACAGTAGCGCGGCAAGAATGGCGGGCCAAATCCCCGCACCCAGCGTGGCAACGAAGACAAGCGTCGCTGCCGACAGGCTGGCCCCCAGGCTGAACGACATCAGGTTGCCGCTCAGCGTGATGAATGTCATCCCGATGGCAACGCAGCCGGTAAACGAAACCGTGGTCACCAGAGAACGGATCGCGGGCATCGACAAGAAGCCGGGGGTCGCAAGCGCGAGCGCGGCCAGCACGAGTACCGCAAAAAGGGTGACGGCGTTCCCCAGGGTGATACGGGCCTTCATCGACTCGAAACTGGGGCGCAGAGGGCCGGACAGATCGGTATCGCTGTTCATGCGTTCTCCTCTTCGGGATGGGTGACATCCGCGATGAGCCGGGTCATGTCGAGATGACCCGTCTTGTAGGTTTTGACGATCTCGCCACGGAACATGGTGGCCACCACGTCGGCAATTCCCAGAACCTCGGCGAAATCCGAAGATGCCATCAGGATCGCGCAGCCTTGTTCGCAGAAATCGCGCATCAGGCGATAGATTTCCGCACGCGCGCCCACGTCGATGCCCCGCGTGGGCTCGATCATGAGAATAAGCTTGGCCGCGCCGTCGCCGATATTGCGTCCGAAGGCGAGTTTCTGTTGGTTTCCGCCGCTGAGGTCGCCTGTGCGTACCGGCAAACGGTGGCGCGCCAGCGTCGATCGATCCGCGAGCATTGCGGCTTCACCCCGCAGGGCACGATTTTGAACGAGTTTCGCACCCCCGCGTTCGACAAACCGGGGCGCGACAAGGTTTTCCCAGGCCGGGCGGTCGATGAACACGCCTTCCTCGGCGCGGTCGCCCGAAACGAAGCGCACACCGCGCCGCCGTGCCACTTCGGGCCGTCCAAGCGGGATCTCCGCGTCGTCGAGGGTGATGCGTCCGTTCGCGTGGCTGACAAGGCCGGCGACAACGCGGATCACCTCGTCGGCGCCGCAGCCCAGCTGTCCGGTCAGGCACATGATCTGGCCTTTTGTTACCGAAAGGCTGACATTGTGCGCGGCCCCGGGAACGTTCAGCCTGTCGATGGCGAAAAAGGTCGCCCCGTCCGCGATGTGATGCTCTGGGAACATGTGACCAAGGGCGCGGCCCAACATCAGTTCGATCAGACGGTCGCGGGTCAGCTCCGCGACCGGAAGATCGGCCACCACAGTCCCACCGCGCATCACCGTTGCATGGTCGCAAAGTTCGAAAACCTCGCCCAATCGGTGGGTGATATACAGGATTGACGTTCCGTGCGCGCGCAGCGATTTGAGCGCGGACATCAGGACGTGTATTTCTTTGTCCGACAGCGTTGCCGTCGGTTCGTCCAGGATCAGGATACGGGTGTCACGTGCAAGCATCCGGGCGATCTCGATCAGCTGGCGCTCGCCCGTCGACAGGTGGCCAGCAAGGCCATCAAGCGCGATATGTTCCGCGCCGAGCCGCTTCAGAACTTCGGCGGCGCGGGATCGAAGATCCGCCCGACGATGGAGAAAGGGCAGCGAAAGCGCTCCGAGCCAGATATTGTCTAGAACCGTCAGGTCGGGGCAAATACTCAGCTCCTGAGAAACCAGATTGATCCCGTGGGCCTGGGCATCCTTTGGTGCCGCGAAGTGAACCTGCGCGCCATCGAGCCAGACCTCGCCTTTATCCGGGGCGACAATGCCAGTCAGCGCTTTTACGAGCGTGCTTTTGCCGGCACCGTTCTCTCCGCAGATCGCGCGGATCTCTCCGGCCGCCAGGGTCAAGGACACGTCGCTTAGGGCGCGCACCTCGCCGTAGGTCTTTCCGATCCCCCGCATCGACAGCAGGGGATCTCTGCTTTGACCTTGCGCCGTCTTCTCACGGATCGCGTTCATCGCATGCCTCTCCGGTTCCTGCGGCTCAATAGCCGCAGGCTTCGGCGTTGTCGGCGAGATTGGCCTGGGTGATGATCTCATGATCTTCGTAATAGGCCGCATCGAGCGTTTCGCCGTTGAAATAGGCGCCGACCACTTCGGCTGCCTTGGCGGCGGAAACGACAGGCAACATGCGAACCGTTGCGGTCATCGCCCCACTGGCGAGGTTGGGGATGCCCGGCGCCTGGCAGTTGCCACCGACCACGATCATGCCATCGGCACCGACCGCGACACCGGTCGTCCCCGCGGCCTGCACCACGGCGTTGGCCAGACGGTCGTTCATCCCGTAAAAGCCGTCGATGCCGCCCTGCCCGGAAAACCGTGCGATCAGCTGCCCTGCAGCCTGTTCACCGTCGACGGGGTTCCAGCGCACATCTTCGATCGCGACCATTTCTGCACCGGGCAGACGCGCCTTCAGCGCCTCCTCGAAACCGGCAAGCCGCTTCGGGCCGATCCCTTCGGCCAGCGCGCCTGTCACGGCAGCAATCTTCGGCGCATCCAACCCGCGCGCTTCGGCTGCGTCGGCCATGGCTTCGCCCGCCAACGCGCCAAGCATCCGGGAGTTCTCGCCAATATAGGTGACGTAAAGCCCTTGCGCCGCCGCGTCGGGCTGAGAGATCACGGTGAAGACCGGAACACCGGCTTCCTTCGTGCGCTCCAGCGACGGCACCAGCGCATTCTGGCTGATGGATTGCAGAACAATGGCGTCAAAACTCTGGGCAACCGCATCATCCAGCTGACGCGCTTGCAGTGCCGGATCGTAGGGGCTGGAGAAGACCTGGATCTTCATGCCCGCAGCCTCGGCCGCGCCTTCGAATGTGCCGAGCCAGGTTCCGATAAAGGCATCCTGGGTGGGTCCAAGCAAAACGGCGACGCTCTTGCCCGCAGCCTCGGCGTGGGCCGAGAGCCCGGTCAGGATGGCGCTTGTTCCGATCAGGCCTGCAAGCGCAATACGACGTGTGATTTTCATTGAACCCTCCCTTATCTGTCCGATGGCCGCACTCCCCCGGCGGCTTTCATTGGCGACTCCGAATGTCGTCCTAAAAATATTTAAATTCAAGTAAAATATATTTTAGAAATGAAAATACTCTTCACTCGGCCAATGTCGTGAGGATACTGCCAACACGCAGCAGCAATCCGCCCGGCTGCTTGTCGACCGCCGCCATACACAGGAAAAGAGTCTGGTCTTGCGAAGCACAGGCAATCGCCATGCGACCGGGTACCGCAATATCTGACAGCATTTCGCCGGCTTCCGACAGGCAAGCGAACCGCTCTTCGAATAGCAGCGGGACCCAGAACCGGCCCTTGGCGTCGCGGCACAGCCCGTCCGGATGCCCCGGCAATTCGGCCAGAACCCGACGATCGTCGAGTGCACCATCCGCCCCAATCCGAAACGAACTCAACCGTTTGCCGAAAGTCTCGCACACGATCAGCCGGTCGCCGACGACAGCCATCCCGTTCGGAAAGAAGACGCCCTCGGCGACGATGCGGCATCCGCGTTCGGGGTGAAAGGCATGGATGCGTCCGCGTTCGACCGGATCGTCCTGACCGAATGTGAACCCCGTTTCACCGACCCAGGACCAGCCGTCCGGCCCCGTGATCATGTCATTGAAATTCCCCGAAAGCGTATCGCCCAAGTCGAATAGAAGCTCGGGCGATCCGCCCTCGCGCCAACGATAGATCCGTGCGGCCAGCGACGTCGCATAGAGCAGGTCGCCCTCGGGCGTAAAAGCCATCCCGGCTGGTCGCTCTTCGACCGTCAGCATCGTTTCGGGCGTGCCTCCGCATCGCACACGCGCGATGCGGAAGTTGTGCACATCCGATATCCAAAGCGCCCCGTCATGCCAGCGCGGCGCCTCGGGCCAGGAAAATCCCTCGGCACACGTAGTAAGCTTGGTCATGCAGCGGTCGCCTCGGCGAGCTCTGTCAGGCAAAGTTGGGATGCGAGGTCGTCGACCAGGCCTCCGATGTCAGCGGGCATCCCGGCTGTGCCGTAGATATAGAAATCCGGGCGCACCAGTACCGCGCAGATACCCTGCTTTTCGAACCACTCGGCATAGGCCCCGTCCACGTCGCGCGCTGTCGCACCGGCATGGTCGCCAACCGACACGACATTTGCGCCGATCCTGTCGAGCAGCGCCCTTTGCGCATCGCTCAGCCCGTCAGCGGGATTGCAGCCCACGCCAAGCAGGGTGAAACCGGTGCCGAAAACCTCGTCGGCCAGCACCGTTTTGCCATCGACCCCGACCTGACGCTGCAGCGACAGCGTACCGGCAAGATGGCGCGGCGCGCCGGTCCCGTCGCGGGCGATGATACCATGACGAAGCTGCGGGAAGTCGGGCATCGGCGGCAGCCAGCCGTCGCGGAACTTCTGGTCGCGCGCTTCCGCCTCGACCGGGTCCATCGTGCAGGGCACCTTTCCCGCTTCGAGGGAAATCCGCGTCCAATCCTCGGTATGTGGGGAGCGTTCGGGCTCATACGTGTCGAGGATCGCATCCTCGGCGATGCCCCGCCGCACCAGGTCCATTTTCCATGCCAGATTGAACACGTCGCGCATCCCCGAACACATCCCCTGCCCCATGAAGGGCGGCGTGGTATGTGCCGCATCGCCAGCAAGGAAAATCGGGCCGCGGCGCCATTCCTTCGCGTGACGCGCCTCGAACGTGTAGACCAACTGCCGCACGATATCGAGATCGTCAGGACCCATACCGAGTGCGCCAAGCAACCGCCAGGCGGCTTCGTCGGTCAGCAGGCTTTCGGGGTCTTCGCCCGGCAGCACCGCCCATTCCCAGCGGCGATGTCGCTTGCCAAGGGGCAGCACCGTGGTCGGACGACGCGGATCGCAAATCTGACCGCAATCGAATTCGAAATTCAGATCGCGTTTCTTGCGCGCGTCGATCACCAGCCATTTTTCGTTGAAGCCGAGATCGTCGCGGTCGATCCCGAGCGTCTGGCGCACCGAGCTGTTTGCCCCGTCACAGGCGACCATGTAACGCGCCGTGATCGTGCGCGTCTCGTCGGTGACAACAGGAACATAGCTACCGGGCGCCGTTTCGGTTCGCGCGATGGTGCAGCATACGCCACCATTTACCTCTTCGAACGACATCAACTGCCATCCCAACTGGTCGGTGTTCGTTGGCGCGGCGGCGAGTTCACGTCCGAGCGCGTTCTCGAAAACGGGTTGGAACTGCATGTAGTCGGAATTGTAGCCGGAAACGCTTTTCTCGCCCCAGTCGAACTCCAACAGCGTTTCGCCATGTGCATTGACCCAAACGTATTCAGTGGTCGGATAACAGTCTGCCAACACGTCATCGACAATGCCGAATTTCTGGAAAAGTCGCATGATCTCGTGATCGACATGACCCGCGCGCGGAAGGCCGTACAGGTCGCGGTGTTTCTCGATTACGACGGTACGCATACCGAGCTGTGCTGCACTCATGGCCATCGTCAAACCGACCGGCCCGCGGCCGATAACGGCGATATCGTAGTCAAAAGTGTCCATGTTTTGTGGTCCTCCTCCCGTGTCTTCCAACCGTCTGCGTGCCTCCCAGCATGCAGAGTCGAACATTTGCCAGAAAATATATTTTCTGTTGACAAAAAGATCAAATAGAAAATAGTTTTCGGTCAAACTTGAAGGAGGAAACCCATGAAATTCGTCAGATTCGAGCGCGACGGCATTGCGTATATGGCGGTTGATAAAGATGGTGTGCTGCGTGGTCTGCCGGTCTCGGACGATGCTTTTCCCGGCACGCTGGACGATCTGATCGCCGATGCGGCGGCTCTCGAGGCCGCGGGTGCAACCCTTGCCGCTGCACCTGCCCTCTCCGGCGAAGGCATTCGCTATCTTCCTCCGTTCGAGCGGTCCAGCAAGATACTCTGCGTCGGCCTGAACTATAGCGATCATACCGAGGAGTCGGGGTACGAGCAGCCCAATTACCCGACCATCTTCGCGCGGTTCGCAAGTGGCGTGATCGCGCACGAAGACCCGATTGTCCGGCCCGCAATCTCGGAAACGCTCGACTATGAGGGCGAGCTTGTCGCTGTGATCGGCAAACCGGCCTTCAAGGTCTCCGAAGAGGCTGCGCTCGACTATGTGGCCGGCTATTCGATTTTCAATGACGGCTCGGTCCGCGAGTTCCAGCACGTGACGCCGCAATGGACAATCGGCAAGAATTTCGACAATACCGGCGCCTTTGGCCCTGTCTTCGTGACCGCGGGCGATCTGCCCAAAGGCGCGTTGGGCCTGACCCTCGAGACCCGCCTCAACGGTGAAGTCGTCCAGTCGGCCAAGATCGACCAGATGGTCTTCTCGGTCGCCAAGCTTGTCTCTATCCTGAGTCAGAGCATGACTCTTGTGCCCGGCGATCTGATCGTGACCGGCACGCCGTCGGGGATTGGTGCGGCCCGCAAACCTCCGCTTTGGATGAAAGCCGGCGATATCTGCGAAGTCGAAATCGAAGGGATCGGCGTGTTGCGCAACCGGATCGAGGACGAAGTATCCGAAAACGCCGATGCTGCATAAGGACTGATCCGAGCTTCGTCGAATTGGGAGGAGACCCGAAATGACCGCAATCACAGGATATATCAAGCCCTCTCGCCGTGAAGGCGTTCTGGGTGTCCATTCGATGGATCACTATCATATGGCGGTACCGGACCTGGAAGAGGCGCGGCGCTTCTATCTGGCCTTCGGCCTCGACGTCCGTGAGGAAGGCAATGCGCTCGGTCTTTATACGTTCGGAAACGGCCATCGCTGGGCGAGCTTGTCCGAGGGTCCGCGCAAGAAGATGTCCTATCTGTCCTTCGGCGTGTTCGAGGACGATTTCGACGCTTTCCGTCGCCATGTCGAAACCCAGGGCGTGCGTCTGCGCGACGCGCCCCCGGGCTTCGAACGCAACGGCTTCTGGTTCGAGGATCACGACAGCAATCTGATCGAGATCCGCGTGGCCGAGAAAACCTCTCCCAACGAAAAATCTCTTGTCTCGAACATTTCGGTCCCAGCGAATGCGCGCGGTGCGGTCACGAACTCAAACGCACCGTTGATCCAGCCGCGCCGTCTGGCGCATATGCTGATCTTCGCGCGAGATGTGCCGAAGTCTATAGAATTCTACAGCCGGGTTCTGGGGTTGCGCGTGTCGGATACGTCAGGCGACGGCATCGCTTTCATGCATGGGGTTCATGGCAGCGACCATCATCTGATCGCTTTCGCCAAGTCGGACGCGCCTGGCATTCACCATTCAAGCTGGGATCTCTCATCGATCGACCAGATCGGGATCGGTGCGATGCAGATGGCCGACAAGGGGTTCGACAAGGGTTGGGGGCTCGGGCGCCATGTGCTCGGCTCCAACTATTTCCACTATGTGCGTGATCCTTGGGGCAGCTACTCGGAATATTCCTCGGACATCGACTATGTGTCGGCCGACCATGACTGGGAAGCCGGAGATTTCCCGGCAGAGGATGCCTTTTACATCTGGGGACCGAACGCGCCTGCAGATTTCACCCACAATTACGAAGCCGACTAGGCCGGTTCACGAAAGAGCCTTCCGACCCAGTCGATAAAGACCCGAACGCGCGGCGAAAGCTGTTGATGACGGGGGTAGAGCAGTGACACCGGAGAGGGCTCCGGTGCATAATCTGGCAGGATCTCGATCAGCGAACCGCGGTCGATATCCTGTTTTGCGTGGTACCGTGGAACCTGAACGATCCCCAGTCCCAGACGTGCCGCAGCGATATAGCTTTCGGCTGCGTTGACGGCGAGACGTGTCGGCAGGACGATCTCGGTCTCACCGAACTCCAGCGGAAGCACGGCCTTGGTGACCGTCGAGCGGAACCCCACCATCCTATGCCCGTCGAGATCGCCGGGGCTGAGCGGTGTTCCGTGGCGGGCAAGATAGTCCGGCGCGGCCAACGTCATTTCTTCGAGCATGGCCACTCGCCGCGCGATCAGATCGCTGTCCTGTGGTTCGCCCACTCGCAACACGCAATCGACGCCTTCCGGGATCAGGTCCACCAGACGATCGCCCTCGCTCATATAGACATCGAGATCAGGATAGGCCGCGAGGAAATCCGGCAGATGCGGCATCACGTAATGGCGCGCCAGCGTGCCGTGAACGTCGATGCGCAATTGGCCCTTCGGCTTGGCCCCGGCAAAGGCCTCTTCGGCTTCCTCGACATCGGCAAGGATCGACAGGCAGCGCTGGTAATAGGCTTCACCGTCGAGTGTCGGCGCGACCGTGCGGGTCGTGCGCTGCAATAGCTTCACCCCCAATCTGGTTTCGAGTTGCTTGACGGCATCGGTTGCCGTCGAACGGGGCAAGGCAAGATCCTCGGCCGCCTTCGTGAAACTTCGGCGCTCAACGATCCGCGCGAAGACCTGCATCGCGTCCAGCTTGTCCATGGCGAGCCTTTTGTCCGAAATTGGCGAATAGTGATGACGGATTATCGCTGATTATCCGAATTTCTGCGAGGGATATATGCCCTTCAGGTTCAACATACTCAGGAGACGCATATGTCCATTCAGAACAAAACAGCCCTGGTAACCGGTGCATCGCGCGGGATCGGTGCGGCAATTGCGACCCGTCTGGCCAAGGACGGTTTCAACGTCATCGTGAACTATGCCGGGTCCGAGGCCGCCGCCGCCAAAGTGGTGGCCGAGATCGAAACCTCGGGCGGCAAGGCTGTCGCGGCGCAGGCCGATGTCTCGGATCCGGGCGCTGTAAAGCGCATGTTCGATCTTGCCGAAAGCGCCTTTGGTGGTGTCGATGTGCTGGTCAACAATGCCGGTATCATGAAGCTTAGCGCCCTGGCCGAAGCCGACGATGCATTGATCGACGGTCAGATCGACATCAACCTCAAAGGGTCGATCAATACCATGCGCGAGGCGGCGCAGCGGTTGCGCGAAGGCGGACGGATCGTGAACCTTTCGTCCTCGGTCGCCGCGCTGAAATTCGAGACCTATGGCATCTATGCGGCAACCAAGGGCGCGATCGAGATACTCACCGGCATCCTTGCCAAGGAAATGCGCGGGCGCGGGATTACGGTCAACGCCGTGGCGCCGGGGCCGACCGGTACCGAGCTGTTCCTTGATGGCAAACCCGAAGCGGTGATCGAGAAACTGTCCAAGGCCAATCCGCTGGAACGGCTGGGTACGCCCGAGGATATCGCAAATGCTGTGGCCTTCCTCGTCGGCCCCGATGGTGGCTGGATCAATGGGCAGGTCCTGCGCGCCAATGGCGGCATGATCTGAGGCCAGTGACATGAGCAAGAAGATCATCCTGATCACCGGTGCGTCGAGCGGCTTTGGCCGCTTGACCGCCCTCGCCCTCGGCCGCCGCGGGGACACCGTCTATGCGTCGATGCGGGGCGTGAACGGCAAGAACGCCGCTTCCGCCGCCGATCTCGTCGCGCTGGCCGGCAAAGACGGCATCGACCTTCGCCCGATCGAGTTGGACGTGCAGTACGAAAGCTCGGTCGATGCGGCTGTGGCATCCATTCTCGACGAGGCCGGCCGGATCGACGTCATGGTGCACAATGCCGGTCACATGATGTTCGGCCCCGCCGAGGCTTTCACCGCCGAACAGCTTGCCCAGCAATACGACGTGAACGTGCTTGGCACGCAGCGCATCAACCGCGCGATCCTGCCCGCAATGCGCGCCCGGGGCGACGGGCTGCTGGTCTGGATTTCCAGTTCCAGCGTTGCGGGCGGCACCCCGCCCTATCTTGCGCCCTATTTCGCGGCCAAGGCGGCCATGGACAGCCTTGCGGTTTCCTATGCCCGTGAAGTGGCCCGGTTCGGGATCGAGACAATGCTGGTGGTGCCGGGCGCCTTTACTAAGGGCACCAACCACTTTGCCAATGCAGGACATCCCGCCGACGCGGCGCGCCTCGCCAGCTACGAGGAAAGCGGCCCTTATGCCGGTTTCAGCCGCACGGTGCAGGACGCCTTTGGCAAGATCGTGCCCGAGGATGCCGACCCGGCGGATGTGGCAGAGTTCATCGCGGATGCGGTGGCGCAGCCCAAGGGCACGCGCCCGTTCCGCATCCACCATGACCCGGCAGGTGACGGCGCGGATGTGGGCTTTGCGGTTCTCGACCGTCTGCACGCCGAGATGCTACATCGCGTCGGCATGAGTGATCTGCTGACGCCCGCCTTAAAAGATTGATGCTCGACGCCGCGCGGGGCCCCGCGCGGCGCTTCTCAGACCTGTGCGAGCGGTTTGGCCCCAATACGGGCCTGCGGGAATTCAAGGATCGCGGATTTCAAAGCCGGCAGGGCGCACAGGCGCTCATACCAGGCAAAGACGGCAGGCAGGCGGTCTTTTGTGAACACGTCCGCGCCATCGAGGTCATCGATCCGTATCAGCTCCGCGCCCCAGAACAGATCCGCAATGGTGATCTGCTCGCCGAAAAGCCACGGGCCCTCGCGCCCGGTCACCCGCTCTTCCAGAGCATCGAGCGCCGACGTGACCGCTTCCCGCGCGATCTGAAGCGCGCCCTCTTCGAACAGCTCCTCGGCGGCCCATTTTTCCTTGGCCTTCTTGGCCTCATAAGCCTCGCGCAACACCGGGTCGGTCCCATATTCGGCAAGAAGCGCATCGCATCGTGCCACCTTGCTGGCGGCAAAGGCGTTTCTGGGGGCCTTGTCCGACACGACATGAACGGCAAGATTCTGATAATTGGGAAGATCGTCGACGACGGACAATTCCGCCATGATCTCGGCCAGAAGCACCTCCGGCACCAGAACGCCGCCCTGCCCCGCATCGAGTGCAAGACAAATCCGGAGCGAGTCGACCAGAACCGTGCCCTCCCGTCTGTCGATTACGGTTGGCACGACACAGGCATCACAGCCGCTGGTCGTCACCGAGGTTGTCCCAAGGTGGCGCGCCGAAAGCGTCAGCCCGGCCGCCTTGCAGCCCGCATGACGGGCGCGGACATAAAGCGGATCGTAGCTTTCACCGTGGAACACATCGATCAGATGCGACCAGTGCGGGATATTCAGGTGATGCAGAACCGTGCGCACCTTCTGCGAACAGATCGAGTTCGGTGCGTGAAAGAAATGCAGGGCCGGGTCGGCGTCATTGCCAAGCACACTGCCCTGAAACCTGTCGTAAAGCGCGGCAAGGTCGACGGTATTGCCCGTATTCATGATTGGAGTCCTCCCCGGGATCGCGATAGCGCCTTCGCACCCAGCTCCATTTCAAGGCCCCGAGGCAGGTCCGAAAAGATGCCAGTTCCAACGGTGCGATGCTGAAACTGGATCGCTTCGATCAGCCGGGGCGACGGGACTTGAAGGCGACCCGTCTAAAGCGCGGCGTAATATTCCGGCCGGCTGATATTGACGAGCAGGCCCGGTTCGCGCGGCACCCAGCCAAGGCGCTTTTGCGTCTGGGCGCTCGAAGCGGGCCCATTGCCCCCGGCAAACATCGCAGTCGGGCCGAAATGCGCCCGGACTTCGTCGACGTCCAGAGATTGCGTCGGCAGGTCAAGTTGCGCAGCAATCGTCTCTGCGATGGCCCGAAATGGGATGCCTTCTTCGGCCACTGCATGAAACGGACCATCAAGACCGCCATGTTCGACGGCAAGCGTATAGACCCGCGCCGCATCGAGCCGATGAACCGCTGGCCAAAGGTTCTCACCGTCGCCCACATAGGCCGACACGCCCTTGGCCTTCGCGATCCGCACGAGCATCGGAATGAAGCCATGGGTCTCGCCTACGCCATGCACGCTGCGCGGATTGCGCACCCATGTGGCGTGCACGCCAGCCTCGGCCTGCGCGACGATGGTTTGCTCGGACGCGCGCGGGAAAGCGGGGTTCACCGGGCCGGGGGCGGTTGCTTCGGTAAACACCTCGCCCCGCGGCAAAAGGCCGATTCCGCCGGTTCCGACAAAGGGCCGGTCTGACCCTTTCAGCACCTCGCACATCGCACCGATGGCTTGCCGATCCTCTTCGGCCAGTTCAGCAATCTTGGAGAAATCGGCCCCGAAGGCCAGATGCATCACACCATCCGCAGCCTCCGTCGCTATGCGCAACGTGTCGATATCCTGCAATCCCCCCAGGACCGGCTCTGCCCCTTTCGCCCGGATCATCGCTGCCTTTTCCGCTGTCCGTACGAGGCAGACAGGCTCATGGCCCTTGGCGAGGAGATCATCGACAACGGCGGATCCGATCCAGCCCGTAGCGCCGGTTACAAAAATTCTCATGTGGTTCTCCGTGCAGACACGTTGTTTGGAAATCACAGAACATTATGTCAGTAACTGACGCTAAAATATAATGACAGTTACTGACGTCAACGATAATCTCGCGCCATGCCAAGAAGTGGAGAAGATGCCCGCCGCCGGCTGCAGGACGCAGCGCTCGCCCTGTTCCGGGAGCGAGGCTATGACCATACGACCACGGCAGAGATTGCCGCGCAGGCGGGCGTGACCGAGCGGACTTTCTTCCGACATTTTCCAGACAAGCGCGAAGTCCTGTTCGAAAGTCAGGAGAAACTGGCAACAGCCCTCACGCAGGCAATCGCGGAGGCGCCGCAGGACCTATCCCCCATGGCTGTGCTTCAAAGGGCGTTTCAGCAAGTCGCGCCAAGGTTCGAAGCAAACCGGTCATATTCACTTCCACGGCAGGAACTGATTGAGCGGACCCCAATTCTTAAAGAACGTGAGACCTCAAAATTAGGTGCTCTGTCTCAGACACTTGCCGTATCGCTGGAGCGGCGGGGTATTGACGGATTCCGTGCTCAGCTTGCCGCGCGGTCCGGTATGGCGATTTTTGCCCTCGTCCTTGATGCGTGGTTCAAGGACCCCTCAAGAAGCTTGGCGGACTATTTCAGCCGGGCATTCGTCGAACTCGGTCGGCTTTAGGGGCCGGGCGAATCGATTTCCGAAGCGCTGGGTGATGCAATCGGCGAAACCGCATTGAGATCGTGCCTAGCAGGCTCAAGGCGCTTGGCGTCACGTACAAGACCGCATGGCGCATGGCTAAGCTGATCCGTGAACACATGGCCGAGGTCGACGGTGAAGCCCCTCTGGGCGGCGCTGGCAAGGTCGCAGCGGTCGATGAGACCTTTGTGGGCGGTAAGACCACTGAGATGCCCCTAGTTTCCTAGACACCTGCCTTTTCCAGTTTGATCTGTCTTTCTTCGAACTCAACGGCCGACAGCATGTCGTTGTTCGTGCGCTTGCGTTTTGGGTTGTAGAACAGCTCGCTTTACTCAAAGACATCGCGCCGCGCTTCTTCGCGCGTCCGGTATTTTCGCCGCCTGACCTTCTCCCGTTTCAAAAGCTGAAAGAAGCGTTCTGCTACTGCGTTGTCATGGCAATTGCCCCTGCGGCTCATGGAGTGTTCCAGTTGATGTTCCCGCAGGCACGCTGCCCATTCACGGCTGGTAAATTGCGCGCCTTGATCTGAACGGATCAGCAGGCCGGGCCTGGGCTTTCGCCGCCAGATCGCCATCAGCAATGCTTGCACTGCCAGTTCTGATGTTTGGCGTGACTGGACGGCCCAACCAACGACACGCCGCGAGAACAGATTGATGACCGCGTAGGGGTACGCGAAGCCTTCGTGCGTCCGCAGATAGGTGATATCCGTCACCCAAGCACGATCCGGCGCGTCGACGGCGAACTGCCGATCCAGCGTGTTGTCCACGACGACAGAGGGCTTTCCACCATAAACCCCGGGCTTCTTCTTGTAGCCGATCTGTGCCTGAATGCCTGCAAGGTGGGCCAAACGGGCAACGCGGTTCTCTGACACCGCCTCGCCCATGTCGATCAGGTCGTCGTGGATTTTGCGGTAGCCATAAACCTTGCCGCTGTCGTTCCACGCCGTCTTCACCAGCTTGGTCTGACGCGGATCTTCAAGCGCACGTTGCGCTTAACGGTTCCTTGGCCCATGCATAGAAACCACTTGGATGGACGCTCAGCATTTTGCAGAGAACGCGAACAGGGTGCTGTTGGCGATGCGCGTCTATAAACGCGTGCCTCACTTTGCATCCCTGGCGAAGTACGCGCTCGGCATTGTCCTCGGACCAATGGCGGACAAGCCTCGCCCTTTTTTAAGATGTCGCGCTCCTCGGTCACACGGGCCAGTTCTTTCTTAAGCCGCCTGGCCTCAGCCTCCTGATCGGTCTGTCTCTGCGGCTTCGTGAATTGCACGATCCACGTAGATAGAGATTTGGTGCTGATCCCGAGACGTTCAGCCACTTCCTTGACCGAATACCCACGCTCCGTGACCTGAGCCACCGCGTCGATCTTGAACTCATCCGAGTAACGAATTTGCCCTGACATGTGCGTCATCCGTTGCTTCCAAAATTACCAAGCAAAGCGTCTACAAATCTAGGGGCATCTCAGTTCGCCGCAACGCCATGAACTTGGGGCACGGTCTTTGCCAGATCGACGCCGATGATGGTAACCTCTCCCATGGATGCCTTCCCCTCCAGCTTGTGCTTTGACATCGCATCCTAACAATATTCCCGCGCCGCCTCTCCGATGATCTCGATCCCTGGCCGGATCCTCTGATCGGGGATCGAGGAATATCCGAGCCGGAAGTAAGGGCAAGGCAAGACCGGGTTGTTGAAGAACACCGCGCCTGGTTCGATGATCACGCTTTTGCCGCGCAGCCGTCTGCCTAGATCCTCGCTGTCCATTCCCTCCGGTCCACGGACCCAAATGCTCGATCCTCCCTGGCGGGCCGCACCGGCGATGGACAGATGCGGCACGTCCTGCAGGGCTTCGACGATCGCTGCGCGGCGCTGGCGAAACGTCCGCCGCAGGTTGACGATATGGGCATCGTAGTGCCCGTAGGCCAAAAAATAGGCGGTGATGCGCTGCAAATGGCCTGGCGCATGACGTAGTATGATCGTGCGCAGTTCGCGCGCTTTCTGGATCAGCGGCGCCGGACCGACCAGATAGCCGATCCGCAGGCTGGGGAACAGCGACTTGGAGAAGCTGCCGATATAGATAACCCGATCGAATTGGTCCAACGACTTCAGCGACGGTTCGGGCGGAGCCAGATAGGACATCTCGAATTCGTAATCGTCCTCGATGATCAGAAAATCGCGCTCTCTGGCGATGCGCAGCAATTCCCTGCGGCGTGCCAGCGGCATGGTGATGCCGGTGGGAATGTTATGGCTCGGCGTCACCGCGACCAGCCGTGTCTCCTCGGGCAAGCTGGCGGGATCGAGGCCGAGACGGTCAATCGGCTGGAAATGGACAGGGCAGTTGGCGTGACGCAGGATCTCAGCGCAGTCGGGGTACCCCGGCTCTTCCATCACCGCCAGCCGGTTCGGCGCCGCCAGCAGTTCGACGGCGAGAAACAGCGCGTTCTGTGCTCCCATCGTGATCAGCACGTTTTCCGGTTGGGCAACGATCCCGCGCCGCGGCAGCGTGTTGGCGCAGATGAAATCGATCAGCATCGGGTCGTCTTGGCCGTAATGGTCGGTCGCAAGTTCACCGAAATCACGTTTTCCGGTGGTCATGCGAACGCATTCCCGCCACGCGCCGAGATCGAACAGGGTCGGGTCCGGCTGGCCGTAGATGAAATTGTAGTCGTAGCTTTGCCAGTCCGCCGGCTTGCGCATCACGCGCTTGCGGTTGGGCGCGCCGATCAACCAGCGAGACCAGTCGACCTCATCTTCGCTTGTCTCGCGCGCGGGAGGTTCGATACGCCGATGCGGTACGGTGGAGGCCACGGCGTACCCCGAGCGCGGCAGCGATTCAATGTATCCCTGCGCGGTCAGTTCCTCGTAAACCAGCGACACCGTCAGCCGCGATAATCCCAAATGCGCCGCCAGTTTCCGGGTCGAAGGCAGCCGCGTGCCGGGCGGATAGCGGCGATCCAGGATCAGCCGGACAAGTGCCACGGCAAGCTGACCTTGAAGCGTCCGAACGGAATCTTTCTGTAAGAAAACCGATTCCGGCTGAATTCGGTGCTGCAAAGCCTCGCTCCCGCATCATCCTTCCAAACTGGCTCTATCGTTAAGATAGACTGGCGATAACGCTGGCCGTGTCAACATGTCATGTTTCCTTCACGTCCGGCGGAAACAGCCGGGAGACTCCAAGAACATCTCAAACACCATCCAGTGGGAACAGGGAAACATGACCTATTTTTCGAAGGCACTGAGCAGCGCGGCCGTGGCTGCGCTGATTGCACTGACTGCCGGCCAGGCGATGGCGACTGAATTCCGGATTGCCGTTGGCGACGGCGCGGGTGGCAGCCAAGAAGCGCTTGGCAATGCCTTCATCGCCGCGCTGCAGGAACAGACCGGCGGCGCCCATACCGGGAAGCTGTTCCTGAACGGCCAGCTCGGCAGCGAGGAAGACACTGTGACGGCGGCCGCGCTCGGCACGCTCGACTTCTCGATCCTCGCCATCAACAACGTCACGCCGTTCTCGCC